>JAJCXU010000228.1 GCA_029263275.1 Ilumatobacter sp. | reverse complement strand
GTGCGGATCTGATGGTGGACAACATGTGATTTGTGGCGCCGATCTGTTCCAGGTCGGCCTTGGGGAGTGTATGTTTCGGCTCATTGACCCCCGGGAACACTCATCGTGTTCCCATTCGATCTTGAAGGAGACCCATGTTCGCCAAGCTCTTCGCTTCCGCAACTGTTGCCCACGCCCACTGCGACCTCTACTGCGGCGTCTACGACCCCGCCCAGGCCAAGATCGAGGCGCTCTCTGTCCTCAAGACCGCCAAGAAGTACGCCGAGTCTGACGACGAAGTGTTCCGTGCCCGTTGCATCTCCATCAAGGAGGCACGCGCCGAGGAAACCAAGCATCACCTGATGGTGCTCTGGGCCGACTTCTTCGCTCCTGACCACTTCGAGGCACATCCGAACCTGCACCAGCTCTCTGGGACGCCATCCACCAGGCTGGCGAAGCCAAGAAGACCATGGACCCCGCAGCAGGCGAGAAGCTCGTCTCGCTGATCGACGAAATCGCGGTGATCTTCTGGAGCACCGAGAAGTCGAAGGCAATGGGCGTGTATCCGCCGGCCTGAATCCCTCGATTCGACCTCACTCGAGCCGCCGTCCCGTACCCGGGCGGCGGCTCGAGCCGTTTTCGCACCCGGTGTGACGGACTCAGTGAGATAGCGTTCGACTTCCATGTCGAGCTCGGCCATCAACGAACGAGTCCCCGATGCTGGGACCGATGAGCGCTCGACGCGTGATCAGATCCTCGATGCGTCGCTGATCTGCTTCGCCCACGCTGGCTACAGCGGCACGTCGTTGAACGACATCGCCGCCGAGGTCGGCATTCGACGACCGAGCCTGCTGCATCATTTCGCTTCGAAGGAGGCGCTGTACGGCGAAGTGTTCGAGCGGCTCCTGAGTGACTGGTTTGCCCGGCTCGTCGGAGCTGTCGGCGCGCCGGCTTCTGGATGGCTCAAGGTCGAAGGTGTCCTACGCGCGGGCTTCGGGTTCTTCGCGGACAACCCGAACTACGTGATCCTGATGCGCCGCGAGGCGATTGACGGTGGCATGCACCTCGGCATCGACCTCGCCGCAGTGTTGCGTCCCATGTTTGATCAAGCGGCCGACTTCTTCCGACGCGAGATGGAAGCCGGGACCTTCCGTGAACAGAACGCCGAGCAACTGCTCCTGACTGGCTACGGCGCCTTGCTCAGCTATTTCTCTGACGCTCCGTTCCTCGAGGGCCTCCTCGACGAGAACCCGCTGTCCGAGGCCGCGCTCGACCGTCGCAGCGCACACATCATCGAGTTCTTCCGCGCGGCACTCGTACCGTCCTGAAACTCTGGAGGCCCGGAAAGTAGGTTGGCGGGCTGATGAGTCACCACACCCCCGAATCCACCACGCTCTCCGAACGCGACAGCAAGGCGCTCCTTGCCGATTACGGAGTGCCAGTCGCTGGTGAACGATTCGTGGCGACGCCAGCGGCTGCCGTCGCTGCGGCCGACGAACTCGGCTTCCCGGTGGTGGCGAAGCTGAACGGTGACGCCATTGCCCACAAGACCGAACGTGGCCTCGTCAAGCTCCGGCTCGGTGACGCTGCCGCCGTCGAACTGGCCGCAACGCAACTCCTCGCCGCTGCCCGCCCTGACGACGGTGACGTCGATGTGCTCATCGCACCGATGATCAGCGGCAATCGCGAGTTGATCGCCGGCGTCATCCGGGATCCGCAATTCGGACCCACGGTGATGCTCGGTGTCGGAGGCATTCTCGCCGAGGCAGTTGCCGACGTCGTCTTCCGCCCGGCACCTGTCGACGAAGTCACCGCTGCCGAGATGATCAACGACTTGGCGACGCAGAAGCTGCTGGGGGAGTTTCGTGGCGAGGCGGCGGTCGACCGGGCCCAACTCATCGACGTCCTCACCGGACTCGGCCGCCTGGCCGCCGAGCGCGGCGACGTGGCGAGTGTCGACATCAACCCGTTGATCGTCGAGTCGACCGGCCGTGTCGTCGCTGTCGATGGTTTGGTCGAACTGGCGGCAGCGAACACCGACCGCGCCGTTTTGCGCGATCGTCCGTCCGACGAACAGTTCCAAGCACTGTTCGAACCACGCGGCGTCGTCGTGTCCGGCGCATCGACGCACCCTGGCAAGTTCGGGTTCGTCTCGCTCCACAACATCTTGGCGAGTGGGTATGCGGGCGCAGTCTTCGGTACCAACCTGAAGGGAGAGGAAGTCCTTGGCATCCAGACGGTGGCGCACATCGCTGAGATTCCTGATGGAAGCGCGGACCTGGTGTTCGTTTGTACCCCTGCTGGTGGAAACCCCGATCTGCTGCGCGCCTGCGCAGCGAAGGGCATTCGGGCGGCCTTTCTCACATCTGCTGGCTACGGCGAGGCCGACGAGGCAGGCCAACGAGCCGAGGACGAGCTGGTGGCCCTGGCCGACGAACTCGGCATTCTGCTCGCCGGTCCGAACGGACAGGGCGTCGTCAGTACCCCCGTCGATCTGTGTGCACAGATCGTCGCCCCCACTCCGCCGGCCGGCGGCATCGGCGTCGCCAGCCAGAGCGGGAACTTCGTGTCGACGTTCCTCAACATGTCGCGTGCGTCCGGTGTCGGGATCAGTCGGGCAATCTCGGCCGGCAATGCGGCCGCGGTGAGCGTTGCGGACTATCTCGACTGGTACGCAGATGACGACGCCACCACCGTCGGACTTGCCTACATCGAGGGGATCACCGACGGACAAGGCTTGATCGACCGCCTCGCAGGAGCGGCGGAACGCAAGCCGCTGGTGCTGGTCAAGGGCGGAGCGACCGAAGGTGGCGCACAGGCTGCAGCGAGCCACACCGGAGCGTTGGCTGCCGACGACAAGATCTTCGACGGCGTGTGTCGACAGGCGGGCATCACGCGCGCGGCCAGTATCGAAGAGGCCTACGAAGCGGCCGCGAGCTTCGCCACGCAACCGCTGCCGCGTGGCCCGCGCACGCTGATCTTCACCGTCGCTGGCGGCTGGGGTGTGCTCA
>JAJCXU010000227.1 GCA_029263275.1 Ilumatobacter sp. | reverse complement strand
GACCGATCCGCTCGCGGCGGCTGGTGATGCTGCGACCGCCATCGACGGCTTCTCGTCACGCGACGAACTCACGTCGTTCTATGCGGACAAGACCGGTGCAGACCTGTCGAGCCTGTCGTACTACCGGTCCTTCAACTCCTTCAAGACTGCTTGCATCATCCATGGTGTCTATGCCCGCTACGTCCGCGGGCAGAAGAGCACCGAGGGCGTCGACCTGCAGGGTCTGTACGACCGGATCGCCGGCTCGATCGAGATGTCCGTCGCACATGCCGCCAACACCTGAACGGCCTCGATGACCTCCGAAGACTCGAAGGCCGGCCAGACGTCGGTCAAGGCTGCGATCGACATCGGTACGAACTCGATGCACCTTGTCGTGGCTCGTCTTTCCGAGCACGGTGGCTTCGAGATTCTGACGAGTGAGAAGGAATCGGTCCGGCTCGGCCAAGGCGGTGGGGAGATGAAGCTCCTCGCCCCAGACGCCATCGAGCGTGGCCTCGCCGCACTTGAGCGCATGGCTCAGGTCGCCACGAGCTTCGGCGACGCTGACCTGGTTGCCGTGGCGACGAGCGCGGTGCGAGAAGCCGCCAATCGTGACGAGTTCCTCGATCGGGCTCGGCAGTTGACCGGTGTCGAGATCGAGGTCATCAGCGGATTCGAAGAAGCTCGGCTGATCCACCTGGGGGTGCTGCAAGCGCTCCCCGTGTACGACCAGCGACTGCTCCTTGTGGACATTGGTGGCGGCAGCACCGAGTTCCTCGTGGGTCAAGGTGCCGACCCGATCGAGGCGCGCAGCATGAAGCTCGGTGCCATCCGGCTGACCGAACGGTTCTTCAGCGAGGCCATCGCCGAATCCCGACGCCCAACTGCGAAGGAAGTCGACGAGTGCCGCCACTACATCCGGGCCGCGCTCGCGCTGGTCGGCAGCGAGCTCGGTGGCCATCAGCCGGAGATCGCAATCGGCAGTTCAGGGACGGCAACGACCATTGGCGCCATGGCCGCCGCTGAACGCGGAGACGATGTCCGGCAGATGAATGGCGTCACGTTCACCGCTACAGAGCTCAGCGCGGTCGTTGAGCGGCTGATCACTGCGAAGGATCGGAGTCGCGTTGCCGGGCTCGACGACAAGCGCGCCGACATCATCTTGGGCGGGGCATTGTTGCTCGACGAGGTGTTCCGCGTCTTCGAACTCGAGGCGATGACCATCTCCGACTACGCATTGCGTGAAGGCGTGCTGTTCGATCGTTTTGCCGATCAATCAGGCCGCGATTTACGCGACCTGCGGCGAGCGAACCTGCTGCGCCTTGCCCGGCAGCTCGATCCTGACCCGGAACATGCCGAACACACTGCGCTCCTGGCTGGGCAGTTGTTCGATCGTTCTCGAGTGCTGCACGAGCTCGGTGATGACGCCCGGGAACTCCTGGAGGCGGCGGCAATCGTCCACAACGTGGGGCTCTTCATCAGCCATTCGAGTCATCACAAGCACTCGTACTACGTGATCAGGAACAGTGAACAACTCACCGGATTCACCGAACACGAGATCGAGCTGATCGCGGTTGTTGCCAGGTATCACCGCAAGTCTCGGCCAAGTGAGAAACATCCCGAGTTCGCGGCACTGAGCGCTGACGACCAGCGGCTCGTTCGTCAGCTGGCCGGGATGTTGCGGGTGGCAATCGGTCTCGACCGTCGCCACGCTGGTGTCGTGCAGACGATGCGGGTCAACATCGATGATGGGTGCATGCGAATCGAACCGGTGGCCAGCGTTGCCGACGACCTCGACCTCGAGGTGTATGCCGCGCGAGAACGGTCGCATCTGCTCGCTGTCGGGCTCGGCGTCGACGTCGAAATCGTTGCGCCCGCGGGCGCCGGGACGGAATTCGAATCGTCCTGACGGTCAGTTCGTAGCGACGGGTGAGAGGTCGAGCGCCCGCAACCGGTCGACGACTTGGTCAACGGGCACGTCGAGCATCGCGCCGATGACGATGGCGTCGGCTCCGCGCAGCGTGATGAGGTTGGAGTCCCAATCACCTCGATGCGCCCGGAGGTTCTCGATGAACCGGAGCATGGAGAGGAATCCGTCGCCGCCGAGCTGGTTGAGCCTGTCGAGGTCGACCCGGAGCGGCTCGGTGATCGGAGATGAGCGGTAGGCCGTCGGCCGATCGTCGGAGGCTGGGATGAGCTGCTCAACGGGCACGCCGTAGAGGGCAGCGAGGCGTTGCAGACGGGGAAGCGAGATCGCTCGTTCGCCACGTTCGTACGCTCCGATGGTTGATGGAACGAAGCCGCCTTCGGAGAAGTGCTCGACGTCCTGGAGCGTCATCTGCCGCTGTTCGCGCAGTGCGCGAAGGCGTACACCGACGTCCCGGCAGATCTGGGACGCGATCGCGTCGGCGTCGAGGTCTGGTGGTGCGTCGGCGGTGATGCTGATGGTGTCTGCGAGCGGTACGGAGATGGTGTCGGTCATGGTGAGCCCTGCGATCATGTGGCGGTCATGTTGCGGTCACCTACAGCGGGCCGGTCGGGGGACCGTCCGACCCGCTGCGGGTCGGGGGATATGAACTGTTAGTAAGAAATGTCCGCTCGATGAGATTTCTTACACATCACGTCAAGATTTCTCAGTAGATGTAGACGCTCGACAACACGTTGTTCCACCCGCTCATCGATGATTTCGATGCCCAGGCCCAAGTCCCGCCCCAATAGGTGTTGCCCGAGCCGTTGCTGCCGCTGCGAAATGTTGAGCTGCACCCGCCGACCCGGTAGCTGGAGACCACGTTGTCGAACCCGTACCACGACAGGTTGATCCAGTAGCCCCGCTGTGACAGATAGACCACGCCACCCCCGTAGTAGTTGTTGCGATAGAGCCGCAGGGAACTGCTGCATCCGGCAGCGCGCGCTCCTTCGCGTTTGTCGACCTCAGTCGGTGAATTGGTCGCCGCCAGGTCCTTGCCCGCAGCGACAAGGGCGCGGTCCATCATCGCCTCCGTACGGAAGCACGTTGCCTTTCCGACTTCGTCGACCCAACACGCCGCCGCTTCCCCCCAGTCCTTCGAGAGGTCGATCTCTCGACCCTCGAACGTGGCGACTGAACGGTCAGTCGTCGCGGCAACCGATGCTCGGCCGGAGTCAGCAGCATCGACACTGAGTGCGCCGACGAGCGAAACGCCCGTGACGGCGAGTATCGCGACGGTGCGCCTCAAGCGTGTCGGTCGGGGCTTGTGGGCGCGTGGAATCAAGGTGGTGAGAGTGTTCATGGGTCCCTTTCGTGTCTGTTTGAGCGCCGTCAGCCGCCACGTCCGAGAGGGACGATGAAAACGGTGTCCAAGGTCGGATCAACAGAGACCGAGGCGCATGGTTCGTCGTCATTGAAAATGCCGGCGATTGTGACGTCCCAACCTTCGAAGTTGAGCTCGTCGAGGAGGCTGCGTATCTCAACCGCGGCAGTCTCCGCTTCTTGGCAAGAACCCAGGTTGTACGTGTCCGTGAGGCGTTGTTCAAGGTCGGCCAGGTTGAGCAGGGCCTCTCCACTCTGCGTCTCCGGATCGATCGGCGCAAACGATGACAGACCGAGTTGTTCGCACGTTGCTTCGTCGCCCGGAACGATCGCTGCGACGCCGTCGGCGGTCACACAGGCCTGCAACGGCTCCGGTGGGCCTTCATCGCCGAGGCTTCCACCGTCCCACTCGCCCGTGCACATCTCGACGGGATTGTCCACGCCATCCCATCCGAGAGCAACTTGCGCTTCGGGTGGAGCAACTGGCTCAGACCAACATGAGATCGACTGAGGTTCGTCTGGGCTGCGCGACAGGAACGTCGCAGCGGCGACGGCAGCACCACCGAGGCTTGCTGCGATGACGACGCCGGTGACCAGACGGAGATGGCGGCGCCGCGGGCCGAATGCAGTGATCGTGCCGCCGACGATGTGTTCGAGCAGGGAGACTGCGCGTGCTTCAGCGTCGGGCCCGGTGAGTTCGACGGTGCTGCCCCACCCGGTCGGAGCCGAGTAGGTGTTGAGCAGCTCGACGGGGTCGAAGCGTTCATCGATGCTCATGCGACCTCACCTCCGCTCGCGGCGACGCCATCGAAGGCGGAGCGCAGGCGCTGGCGGGCCCTGTGAAGGCGCACTCCGACGTTGTTTTCGCTGGTATCGAGTGCCGCAGCGATGTCGCCGTTCGACATCTCGTACGGGCCGGCGAGCATCAGAATCTCCTGATCGGCCGGACGCAGCGTTCGCATTGCGGCCTCGAGCGTGTCGAACCGTTCGGTTGCCAGCTGCGCGTCATCTGGGCCAGCGGCAGGAGTTGGACGATGTTCGTCGAACCGGTCGATGTAGGACGCAGCGCGCCGAGCGGATCGGCGTCGCGTGCGGATGACATTGCGAGTCACACCGACCAGCCAGCCTCGCGCCCAATCGAGCGGGACGTCTTCGCGCCGTTGCCACGCGAGGGCAAACACTTCCGACACGACGTCGTCGATGTCGGCTGCGGCCACCGACGTGCTCGCATAGGCGCGGACCGATCCGAGGTGGAGCCGATACATCTCGGTGAACGCGACAGAGTCGGCGGCCTGGGGTGTACTCGTGAACTCATTTCGCGCTGCTGCCATCTCCGCCCCCCTCCGGTCATCTGTGGATCGGCCCAGAAGCGCCGATCTGAGAAGACATGTCCGCTCAGCGGACTTCCTTACAGATCTGGCCGAAATTCTTCGAATAGACCTGAAATCGGCACCCAGAGTGAGGGTACCGCCCGCGCTGGGTGATGATTGGGGAGTGCTCGAAGCATTGCCTCTGGTCGCCTCGGACGTGGGCATACTGGCGACATGGCCGAGACGTCGAACCCTCCTGCTGCCGCGAACTTTGTCCACGACCTGGTCGTCGAGCACAACGCGACGGGGGTCTTCGGTGGACGCGTTCAGACCCGTTTCCCTCCTGAGCCCAACGGTTACCTGCACGTCGGCCATGCCAAGGCGATCACTGCAGACTTCGAACTCGCACGAGAGTTCGACGGAGCGTGCAATCTGCGATTCGACGACACGAATCCCGACACCGAAGACACCAGCTACGTCGATGGCATCATCGAAGACCTCGCATGGCTCGGGTACCCGCTCGACCGCGAACCGTTGTTCACCAGCGACTACTTCGCGCAGCTCGCCGACTGGGCGGAACTCCTCATCTCGAACGGACTCGCATACGTCGACGATCAAGATGGCGAGACGATCTCTGAGCAGCGCGGCGGCTACGGCAAGCCGGGGGTCGAAAGCCCGTTCCGCAATCGAACTGTTGACGAGAACCTCGAACTGTTCGCCGGAATGCGTGCCGGTGATTTCGACGAGGGTGCTCACGTGCTGCGCGCCAAGATCGACATGCAACACGAGAACATGCAGCTGCGCGATCCCGTGATGTATCGGATTCGCAAAGAGTCACATCACCGCACCGGCGACAGCTGGAGCATCTACCCGACCTACGACTGGGCGCACGGACAAAGTGATGCGATCGAGGGCATCACGCACTCGCTGTGCTCACTCGAGTTCGACTCCCATCGGGCGCTCTACGACTGGTATCTCGATCAACTGCGCGAGCTCGGGGTGCTCCCATTCGAGCAACCGCTGCAGTTTGAGTTCGCACGGTTGGAACTCACTCACACGATCACATCGAAGCGCAAGCTCGCGCGGCTGGTCGCTGATGGTGTCGTCGACGGTTGGGATGATCCTCGATTGCCGACTCTGCGTGGACTCCGCCGACGTGGCTATCCCGCCGCCGCAATCCGGGAGTTCTGCGACTTCATCGGTGTGTCGAAGACCAACAGCCGCCATGAGATCGAGCTGCTTGAATCGTTCATCAGAACGCGCCTGAACAAGCTCGCTCAGCGTCGTATGGCAGTGCTGGAACCGCTCAAGGTCGTCATCACCAACTGGCCAACCGATGCCGCCGGCGAACCGGTGGTCGAATACGTCGAGCTGAAGAACAACCCGGAAAACGCTGAGGACGGCACTCGAACGGCACCGTTCTCTGGCGTGCTGTACATCGAGCACGACGACTTCAAGGCCGAGCCGCCGCCCAAGTACTACCGGCTCACACCAGGGCGTGAGGTCCGCCTGCGCGGCGCGTACTTCATCACGGCAACCGACTTCGTCACCGACGATGCCGGCAACGTCGTCGAGGTACACGTCACCTACGACCCCGAGACCAGAGGCGGCAACGCTCCCGACGGACGCAAGGTCAAGTCGACCATGCACTGGGTGAGCGCGGCGCACGCAGTGGACGCCGATGTCGCGCTGTACGACCGACTCTTCAGTGCTGAGGTGCCCGGCGCCGAAACCGGCGATCCGTTCGACGACCTCAATGCCGAGTCGAGGACGCTGCTCCACGGCTGCAAGCTCGAGCCCGCACTGGCCGCCACAGCGCCCGGCGAAGTCGTGCAATTCGAACGACTGGGCTACTTCGCTGCGGACCCGCGAACGCCACTGCTCTTCCACCGCACGGTCGGCCTGCGCGACGAATGGGCGAACATTCAGAAGCGAAAGTGACCCGCGGGCCCGCTCGCATGAGGGCGCACTACGTTGTGCCAGATGCGTCTCTCGAACCTGCGGAGGGCGGGGTGCGGCGGCTTCGTAGTCGCGCTCGCGGCTGGTCTCGGAGTCGTTCTTCCCGGCGCATCGACGCCGACGGCTGAGGCAGCAGCGACGACTTCGGTGACGTGCGAGGACCCGCTCCAAGA
>JAJCXU010000226.1 GCA_029263275.1 Ilumatobacter sp. | reverse complement strand
ACCACCTACGGCCAACCGTTCTTCAACATCGACAAGCTGCAGGTCGGCGACGAACTCATCACCACCACCTTGAGTGGCCGTTACACATATCGCGTCACCGGTCAGCAGATCGTGGCGTCGAACGAATACTGGGTGGTGGCCACCGCCGATCCGACTCGCGCCACGCTGACGCTCACGTCGTGCCACCCGAAGTACACCGCGCAGAAGCGAATCGTGATCTTCAGCGAGTTGGTCACCGAGGAGTCGGCTCCGGTAGGCGAACCCGTCATCAACTACGGGCGACCCGACGATGCAACTGACACCGACACCGATACTGCCGACCAGGTGTTGCCCAGCGGAGCCGACGGGGGCACCGATTCTGACGTCGCCACCGACGAGAGTGGCACAACCGACGATTCGCTGGTTGGCGACTCTGGACAGCAGCCGAACGGCGGAGTCACCGGCAACGTCGACGACATCACCGTGGTCGACGAATCGACCACCCTCACAGCGGGCGAAGTCAGCAACGAAATCGTCGATGCGTTCAGCGACGGCTGGTTCAGCGACCCCGGCGCCAACAGCCAGGTCGCCCTCTGGGGCCTGCTCGTCTCACTGGTCAGCATCGGCGCCTACGCGATCAGTCGCAAGCTGCGCCGCGACTGGGCGGGCGCCCTCATCGGCATCATGCCGTTCGTGGTCACGCTCTACTTCTTCTTCCAGAACGTCAACCGGCTGCTCCCGCCGAACCTCTGACCCTGCCTGCTGGGCCCCGCCACCATCTCGGGCCGAAGGCGGATGGGAACCGGGCGCTCAACTGGCGGTGAAGTTCGCCGTTCGCTTCTCGAGGAACGCCGCGCGGCCCTCCTCGGCATCGGCACTGGCCCATGCAGTTGAGCGTGCGACTTCGAAGGCCTCGACGATCTCGGGCTCGACCTCGACCGATTCCAAGCCCAGTTTGTGAGCGACGACGGTGAGCGGCGCGAATCGTGCGAGTCGCTGCGCCCACTCACGAGCCGCGCCGAGATCACCGAGTCGATGAATGCCGCCAAGCGCGTGCAATCGCTCAGCGGAGTAGTTCTCGGTTCCGACCAACATGGCGCGTGCCACCGGGGCGGTGAACTCCGCGCGCAAACGCCGGATTGTCCAGTGGTCAACGGAGATTCCGAGCCGGGCAGCGGGAATGCCGATCGGGCTCTCAGGAGTGGCGATGCGCAAGTCAGCCGCGATCGCGAGCTGCGTACCCGCTCCCAGCGCTGGGCCGTCGATCGCCGCGATCACCGGGACGGGCAGCGCTCCGAAACCCTTGAGGACTCGTCGTAGGTCAGTCGCGAACTGTCCTTCCTCGACACCGTTCAAGTCGGCGCCGGCGCTGAACGCGGGTGCCGCTCCGGTCAACACGACGACACGCGTTCCGGTTGGCGCACGATCGGCGATCTCGGCTTGCACATCCAGCAACTCGAGCAACGTGGGATGGTCGATGGCGTTGCGACGCTCAGGCCGATCGAGCGTGATCACGGTGACCCGGCCGTCGCGTTCGACTCGGACCGTCACCGTGGCCCACCAATCACGGGACCAACATCAGATGCGGTTGTCCAGGCTGACTCGGTCGTCCCTGCTCGTAGCATGACCGGACTGTATGTCGAACACTCCCTCAGGCTCCGAAGCGACCAGCCCCCGCGATGCCTCCCTCGATCCAGTGCGGGTCAGGCGAGCCGTCATCGCGAAGTGGACCCTCTTGGCCAATCGCGTCGGCTACCTGTTCGTCGCGCTGGCAATGGCGCTCTTCTTCATGGCGTTTCTCTTCGGCTTCACCGCCGTCATGGCGACCATGGTCATCGTGACATTCGTCATCGGTTGTGTGCTGCTCGCACCGTCGATCATCCTCGGCTACGGCATCAAGGCGGCCGACCGTGACGACCGCGAACGCGGCCTGTGAACATGGCGCGACCAGCACTTCTCCCCGGGCCCCCCGCTGAGCCGGTTACCATTCGGTAACTCAGTATGTCGCAACGCCTTTCCGCCCCCGCCCGTCGCGAGCAGATTCTCGACGTCGCACTTGATGTGTTCGCCAACGCCGGATTCCACGGCGCCTCGATGAACGACATCGCCGAAGCGGCCGGCGTGACCAAGCCGGTGTTGTATCAACACTTCGATTCGAAGCGCCATCTGTACCAGGCGCTCATCGAAGAAGTCGGCAACCGGCTGCGCACCAACATCGACAAGGCCACCGCTGAAGCGACGGATGGCAAGAGCCAGACCGAGCTCGGCTTCCGCGCGTACTTCCGTTGGGTCGCCGATGACCACGACGGTTTCCGGCTTCTCTTCGGTTCCGGGTCACGACGCGACGACGAGTTCAACGACGCCATTCGCAAGATCACCGCCGAGTCCGCCCGCGCCGTTGCTCCGCTCATCGCCGTCGACATCGACGAGTCGCACCGCGAGACGCTGGCCCACGCCATCGTCGGCCTCGCCGAAGGTGCAAGCCGTCGTTTGGTTGGCCTCGGTCAGGATTTCGACCCGGATGCCATCGCCGCCGAAGTCAGTGCCCTCGCCTGGGCCGGCCTCCGCGCCGTCACCCCCCGCTGACCCGCGCCCATCCCCCTTCCGCACCCCACCCCTTTCGTTTGCGTGACGATTTGGGCGGGATAGCGCGCCAGAATCGTCACGCAAACGGGTTGACAGCTGTTCACTTGTTGCGTATGTTGACGGCTGTTCACCTTTCTCCACCGCGTCTGCCCTCAGGAGCTTCCATGACCGACCTCGCACAACATCGACCGAACGACAACCAATACCTCGCTGGCAACTACGCGCCGGTCGAGCAGGAGGTCACCGCTCACGACCTACCCGTCGTCGGCGAGATTCCTGCCGAACTCGAAGGCCGCTGGCTCCGCAACGGACCGAACCCCGAATCAATCGACGACCCGGCCAAGCACCACTGGTTCCTCGGCACCGGCATGGTGCACGGAGTCCGCCTGCGTGGCGGCAAGGCCGAGTGGTACCGGAACCGATTCGTGCTCAACGCCGAGGATCGCGCCGCCAACACCTTCGGCGCCAACACCAACGTCGGCGGATTCGCCGGCACCACGTGGGCCATGGTCGAGGGTGGCCAACCGCCCATCGAAATGGACTACGAACTCAACCCACTCGGCCCCAACCGCTTCAACGGAACGCTCGACGGGCCGTTCACCGCCCACCCGAAGTACGACCCGGCAACCGGTGAGCTGCACTCGGTCAACTACCACTGGCCCGACATGATCGACCACGTCAACTACACCGTCGTCGGCGGCGATGGCCGCGTCAGCAAGAACCTGGCAATTCCCGTGCCGGACATGCCGATGATGCACGACATGTCGCTGACCGAGAAGTACGTCGTCGTGTACGACCTGCCGGTCACCGTCAACATGGATGTACTTGTGGCCGGCTACCCGTTCCCGTTCAAGTGGGACGACGACCGCGCCGCTCGTGTCGGCCTCCTCCCCCGCGACGGAACCGCAGACGACATCATCTGGTGCGACGTCGATCCGTGCTACGTGTTCCACCCCCTTAATGCATTCGACGCTGCAGACGGAACCGTCGTCGTCGATCTGTGTCGGTACGACGACATGATGCGCGACGATCGCCAGGGCCCGTTCGGCGAGGCACTCCCGACGCTCGATCGATGGGTCATCGACCCAGCCGCACGCCGAGTCACCGAGACGAGGATCAGCGACCGACCTCAGGAGTTCCCGCGCCACAACCCTCGGTACGGCCTCAAGGAACATCGCTACGGTTACACCTCCGAAATCAAGCCTGGACAAGTCGCCAATCTGCACGGCGCAACGCTGAAGACCGACTTCTCGACCGGCATGGTCGAAGCCCACGACTACGGCCACGGCCGCGGTGGCGCCGAGCCTGTGTTCGTGCCGAAGGCCGACGCCACGAACGAGGACGATGGCTGGTTGCTCACCGCGGTGTACGACGCGACCACCGACGGAAGCGAGCTGTGTGTGCTCGACGCCGCAGACCTCGGCCGCGGCGAGGTCGCGCGGATCACGCTCCCCCAGCGGGTCCCATTCGGATTCCACGGCAACTGGGCGTCCGACACCTCGGTCGCACCGTCCTGATCAGCGGAGAACCTTCCTCAAGGTCGCTTCACGATCCGCCGATGAGACCACGATGGGATGGTCACAGCGGAACCGCGCGGCACGACGCGCCACAGCGGTGTGTATCGCGTTCGCATCGCTGCTGACCACCGGTTCGCAGGCGCACGCCCAGACTGACGGTCAGCAACTCCTGGATCGAGCAATCCAATCGCTCGAGTTCGGTGACGACGGCGGATACCAACAGGCAGTCGAAGACATCGCGGCGAGTGACCTCTGGTTTCCGAGCACGCTCGACCAAGCGCTCGCCGAACGCGATATCGAGCTGATCATCATGGTCTGGTTCGTCATCGACGCGCCCGACGACAGAGTGCTCCGGACCGCCATGGACATGATCGACTTCGAACGAGAGGCACTGCTGTACGGCAGTCCGGAATTCCCTGACGAGATCGAACGCTCAGACCTGCAAGGGCTGACCGCGCTGGAAGCTCTGAACCATCGCCAACTGCCCACAACTCCGGAGATCGACATCACGTTGTCGTTGCTGCCGGACGACGTCGACGCCTACCCGGACGAGTCGACGTACCACCTCGCCATCGCTCACCTTGCCGGGGTCCTCGCCGGCACACCGATCGACGAACTCACCGCCCTACCTGAGAACATCACACCAACAACACTGAGTGCCGAGTCGGTCGACACCGCGGTCGTCGACACCGAGCAGACGATCCTGCAGGACGCCCTCGTTGCGCTGCGGGCCGATGACCGCCCACACCATCCGGGTGTTGAACTGGGCGAAGAGCGACTCGTAGATCGCGGGGACCGGCTGCTGGTCGGTCATGCGGCGGCTGTCGTCGCCCTCGTCGGTCACGATGACCGGAATCAGCGTCGAGTTCTTGCGGAGGAAGCCCTTGTTGGTCTCGACATCACCGGGCCCGAAGTCGGTGATCTCGTCGAAACACGCTGCCGGTGGGTTGGGAACGGAGCGGCACATCGTCATGAAGACCGCCTCGAGCGGCTCTTCCTGCGCCACACCGCAGTTGCCCGTCCACGCTGCGTCGCACTCGCAATCGAGCCAGGTGGACGTGACGCGATTGCCCAGTGGGTCGCCACA
>JAJCXU010000225.1 GCA_029263275.1 Ilumatobacter sp. | reverse complement strand
CTACGCCGTGCATCGTCTCTTGCATGTGCCCGCGCTGTACAAGCCGATTCACAAACTGCACCACAACAACACCAATCCGGGTCCGTGGTCGGGGCTGGCGATGCATCCGGTCGAGCACCTCGTGTACTTCACCGGGGTCCTGATTCACTTCGTCGTCGCAGCACACCCGATCCACATCATCTACCAGCTGATGCATGCAGGGCTGGCGCCAGCGGTCGGCCATGCCGGTTACAGCAAGCTTGTCGTCACGGAGTTCGGTGATCCCCAGCTGATCAACCTGAGCGGCTACAACCACTACCTGCACCACAAGTACTTCGAGTGCAACTACGCCGACGGGCCCATCCCGTTCGACAAGTGGTTCGGGACATTCCACGATGGCACTCCTGAGGCCCACGCGGCGATGAAAGCCCGTCTGCAGGATCGTCCGTGACGTCGACGTCGCGCGTTGGTTGAACCGAGCCGACCACGGGACGTTCTGCCCTACCCCGGGTGATGGTAGTCGGCGAGTCTGGGACGGATTCTTCCCCTCACGAAAGTCTCCCGATGACCGTCGAAATCAAACAGATCATGCACGCTCCCGTGATGACCGGGACGCGACATCAAACTGCGAGCCACGTTCGTCAGTTGATGGCCGAACATCGCGTCTCGGCATTGCCGATCGTCGATGAGGACAGGATTCCGGTGGGCATCGTGACCGCCGCCGACCTGCTGCTCGACCTCGCTGACGGTGCCCCGGTCAGCAGCTTCATGACGTCACCGGTGCTCAGCGTCCCGCTGTACGAGAAGCCGCACATCGCGGCACGAATCATGCGCAACCGTCGGATTCACCACCTCGTGGTCACCGATGAGCAGCGCACTGTCGGCATCGTCAGTGCATACGACCTGCTCCAGCTCATCGAAGATCACCGCTACGTGGCCAAGCCGGGGCCAACTCCTCGGTCGAACGACTCAAAGCGCCGCTGACGCGGACGTCTCGATGACCTGCTGACGTCGAGTTGCTCACGTCGAAGCAATCGTCGGTGGCGCCGCATTCAACTCGTCGATGGCCACGCCGGCTGCGGTCTTGTAGTTGGTCATCATCCGGCTGATTTCGGCCCGGGGAACGATGTCGTCAATGTCGTCGAACACCCCACCGCAGCGCTCGTCGACGAGGCTGAGCACCGAGAACGGCCCGGCGTCACGATTGCGGATGACCAACGCGGACATGGCGTCGAGTCGCGTGGCCTCATACGCGCGGAGCGCATCGCTTCCGACGCCGTGTTCGATGAACGCGGCACCGAGGACGCGGGCATCGACGATTGCCTGGCTCGCACCGTTCGACCCGATCGGGTACATCGGGTGTGCCGCGTCGCCGATCAAGGCGACGCTGCCGTGCACCCAGTGGCCGACTGGATCGCGATCGACCATCGGGTATTCGAAGACGATGGCCGAGCTGCGGACCAGCGCGGGAACGTCGAGCCAGTCGAACTGCCAGTCTTCGAAGTCTCCGATGAATTCGTCGATCGAGACGCGAGTGTTCCAATCGGCTCGGCGCCACCCGCGGCGGCGATCGAAGGTCTGCTCAGCGATCCAGTTCTGGGTCTGGAGACCGGTGTCGGGATCTGGCACGGAGATCGGAAACGTCGCGAAGCGCTGCTGTGAGTTGCCAACGACGAGGAAGGCCGAACCGCTCCGGATCGGTGGAGCTTGGGCGACGCCGCGCCACAACACCTTGCCGCCCCATCTCGGGCCGCCGTCGCCGGGAAACATTCGGGCGCGGACGGCCGAGTGCAGGCCGTCGGCGCCGATCAACAACCGAGCGTCGACGGTGGTCGTGGCGTCGCTGTTCGACACGTCGACCCGTGCACCGTTGGTTGCATGGACGTACCCGGTGACCTTCTGTCCATCGAGCACTGCATCTGGCCCGAGGCGGTCGAGCACGGCGCGGTAGAGCATCATCGCCAACTCGCCGCGATGTACGGCGTATTGCGGCCACCGATGTCCGGCATCGAGACCACGGGGTTCGGTCCATACGTCGATTCCGTTGCTGCTCGCCAGCGCCCACTCTCGGATGGGGACGCCGATCGATGCCAGTTCTTGCTCAAGGCCCAGGTCGTACAGTTCGCGGACCGCGTTGGGTTGCAGATTAATGCCGAGCCCGAGTGGCCGTAAGTCTTGGGCAGATTCGAACACCTGTGCCGGCACGCCGACTTGGTGGCACGTGAGGGCAAGCGTCAGCCCGGCAATGCCCCCGCCAGCGATCAATACCTCCATGTCTCGACGGTACAACGCTCAGGTTTGACCATCAACGCCAGGATGCTCGAGCCAGCGGACCGACGACGCCCTGGGACACTGTCCTGGTCGGCCGGGGGCGTTGGGTACGCTCATGCCGTGAAGATCGGTGAACTTGCGGCAGCCACCGGAGCCACCACGAAGGCCATCCGGTACTACGAATCGATCGGCCTGATCGAGGAGCCCGCTCGAACCGACGTCGGATATCGGTCGTACGGCCCGGACGCGATTGAGCGACTCGACTTCGTCAAACAGGCACAAGCGTCTGGTCTGGCACTCAGTGAGATCAAGTCGATCCTTGAAATCAAGGACAGCGGCGGACAGTCGTGTGCGCACACTCGGGATCTCCTCAAGGCCCACCTCGACGAACTCGACCGCAAGATCACCGAACTGCAGGCGGCGCGCGTTGAACTGCGCAAGATGCACGACCGCGCTGAGGCGCTCGATCCAGCGGCGTGCACCGATGCCAACCGTTGCCAGGTGATCGGCGAGACGGTCGCCGCCGGCTGAAGTCGCCGGATCTGATGATGTGACGAAGAACGCTTGACCTTCCCCTTGACTGGAAGGAATACGCTGAACACATGAGCTCTGAAGTGGTCAACCGCGTGCAGACGCTCGATGTGAACATCGAGGGGATGACCTGTGGTTCGTGTGCCGCACGCGTGCAGAAGACGCTGGCCAAGCAGCCAGGCGTTTCCGACGCCGAGGTCAACTTCGCAACGGGCCGGGCTCGCATCGAGGTTGCCGAGACGGCCGACGTAGCGGCGCTGCGTTCTGCTGTCGAACGGGCTGGCTACACCCTGACTGTGCCGGAGCCTGCGACGTCAACACGGTTCGAGTTCGACGTCGAGGGCATGACCTGCGGCTCGTGCGCGGCCCGCGTCCAGAAGGTGTTGCAGCGTCAGGACGGCGTCGACGATGCCGAAGTGAACTACGCCACCGGCCGTGCCGTGGTCTCGCCGGGCGCCGGGGGAGTGGTCGACCCGCAGTTCCTCGCCGACGTGGTGGCGAAAGCCGGGTACGGCTTGGCGCCGATCTCGGTGAGTGGAGTCGACCCAGGCCCGACGGCAGCGGAACGCTCCGAAGCGGCCGATGCCAGCGAAGCCGAGCATCGTTCGATGTGGCTCCGCCGCGCCGTGCTTTCAGCTCCAGTCGCGGCCTTCATGGTCTCGACGATGCTCTACCACGAGACCGCGATGACGACCGACTGGCTGCGCTGGCTCCAGTTCGTCCTCGCGATCCCGGTGCAGTTCTACGTCGGCTGGCCGATTCTCGTCGGAGCCGCCCAGCGCGCCCGCCACCTCACCGCCAACATGGACACGCTCATTGCGATGGGCACGCTGTCGGCGTTCACCTACAGCACCTACCAACTCTTCACCGACGGCATGGAGCTGTACTTCGAAGCTGCCGTGGTGATCATGTTCTTCATCACGCTGGGCCGCTGGCTCGAAGCTCGGGCCAAGGGGCGCGCTGGCAAGGCGCTGCGCGCACTCGGCGAGCTCGGCGCCAAGGAAGCTCGACTCATCCGCGATGGAGTCGAGCAGATGGTGCCGGTCGAGTCGGTGCAAGTCGGCGACACGATCAAGATCCGTCCCGGTGAAAAGGTGCCGGTCGACGGTCGAGTCACCGATGGTGCCAGCGCAGTCGACGAATCGATGCTGACCGGCGAATCGCTGCCGGTCGACAAGAGTGTTGGTGACAGCGTTGCGGGCGCAACGGTCAACACATCGGGTGTGTTGACGATCAGCGCGACTGCCATCGGGTCTGAAACTGCGCTCGCCCAGATCGTCAAGCTGGTCGAGGACGCCCAGACTGGCAAGTCGGCAGCACAGCGCTTGGCCGATCAAATCTCGGCGGTGTTCGTGCCCGTGGTGATGTCGATCTCGTTGCTCACGTTTCTCGGCTGGACCGTCATCGGCGGCAACGTTCGCGACGGCGTGTCTGCAGCAGTTGCGGTGCTGATCATCGCCTGTCCGTGTGCGCTCGGATTGGCCACGCCTATGGCGATCATGGTCGGCACCGGTCGCGGCGCACAGCTCGGCATCCTCATCAAGTCCGTTGAGGTGCTTGAGCGGACGCGCCGCATTACGACCGTCGTGTTCGACAAGACCGGGACGCTGACGCAAGGAGCGATGTCGGTTACCGACATCGTCACCGCTGGCGCAACGAGCGACGCGGAACTCATGGCCAAGGCCGGCGCAGTCGAAGCCGACAGCGAGCACCCCATTGGCCAAGCAATCGCCGACGCCGCGCGTGAGTCGCACGGCTCGCTCGACGTCGTCACTGCATTCGAGACGATCGTCGGACACGGCATCCGCGCCGACGTGGATGGCACCACCGTGTGGGTCGGTCGCCGCGAACTCGCGGCCGACGCGTCGTTGAACCTTCCTGGCTGGCTCGACGCCGAAGCAGCGCAGCTCGAGAGCCAAGGTCGCACCGCCGTCTTCGCCGGCTGGGATGGTGAAGTTCGTGGGGTCATCGCCGTGGCCGACACGCTCAAGGCATCGGCGGTCGAAACGGTGCATCGGCTGCACGGGTTGGGTCTCACGGTCGCGATGATCACGGGAGACAATGCCCGTACTGCTCAGTCGATCGCCGACGCCGTCGGAATCGACAGGGTGATTGCCGAAGTGCTTCCCGAAGACAAGCAGCGCGAAGTACAGCGCCTCCAAGACGGCGGCGAGGTCGTGGCCATGGTCGGCGACGGCGTGAACGATGCCCCCGCCCTCGTGCAAGCCGACCTCGGCATTGCGATCGGTACGGGCACGGACGTCGCCATCGAGTCGAGCGATCTCACGCTGATGCGTGGCGACGTTGCTGGGGTCGTCACGGCGATCGAGCTGTCGCGACGTACGTACCGCACGATCGTGCAGAACCTGTTCTGGGCATTCGGGTACAACACGATCACGATTCCGCTCGCCGTCTCCGGACTGCTCAGCCCGATGATTGCCGGAGCGGCCATGGCGTTCTCGTCGATCAGTGTCGTTGCCAACAGCATTCGCCTTCGGCGTTTCGCTCCATCTGACAGCCCCTCTTCTCGAACCACCGACGGTGTGCCCGCGCCGACCCGTCGCGCCGTCGCGGCGTGACCCGAGCTCAATGACCGACAAGACTCTCAGGAGAACGACATGACCGATGCAGCAACCACCACCTACTCAGTGCCCGAGATTTCATGCGGGCACTGCAAGTCCACGATCGAGGGAGCCTTGGCAGGCCTCGGTGACATCGAACGGGTCGAGGTCGACATCGACGCCAAGTCCGTCACCGTCGTCGGCGGCAATGATGATGCGATTGTGGCTGCCATCGAAGACGTTGGA
>JAJCXU010000224.1 GCA_029263275.1 Ilumatobacter sp. | reverse complement strand
GTCGAGCGGTGGATGGGTGTTGAACAGTTTGTGGACGCCGCCGAGCTTTCCGCCGTCGCCGACACCGCTCATGGGTTGTTCGATCCACAAGTGTGCCGTAGCCGTCGACGCACTGTGGGTCACCGTCGTGTCTTCCTGCAGCTTCTCGAGCGCAGAAATCAGCCCGGGCGGGTAGCGAGTGAGTTGGCAGGCCGTGACATCAGCGAGGGTTTCACGCCGCCGCGAGATGGCTGCCTGCATCGCCTTCGCGATGAGGGGCGACACGATCAGGAGTGCGAATCCGACGAAGGCAAGCGGGTTGCTGCCGTTGGCATGGTCGCCTCGACGCGACACTCGCCCACCGTTCCACCACATCAGCCGAATCGCACCGTCCGCGAGCAGCGCGACCGCACCAACCATGGTGACCGCGAGCGTCGAGACGAGGATGTCGTAGTTCTTGATGTGCCCGAGTTCGTGAGCGACCACACCTTCGAGTTCGACACGATTCAACTTCTCGAGCAGGCCGGTCGTCACGGCAATGGCCGCATGTTCAGGATTGCGGCCGGTCGCGAAGGCGTTGGGCGCTGGGTCGTCGATGATGTAGACGCCGGGCTTGGGAAGCCCCGCAGCGATGCAGAGGCCCTCGACGAGGTTGTGGAGGCGCTGGTAGTCGGTCTCAGACGCCGGTTGGGCGCGGCTGATGCGCAACGCGATCTTGTCGGCCTTCCAGTATGACGCGAACGCGACGGCGGCGCTGAAGACGAGCGCGACGAGCGTGAAGAGAATGCCGTTGCCCACGACGAGCCCGATGGCGGCCCCGACGAGGGCGACCACGACCATGAAGCCGGCGACGAGCGCGACGCTGCGGCGTTTGTTCGATCTGATCAGTTCAAACATCGAGATGAATCAGAATTCGACACTCGGAGTGGTGCGCGCTGCTTCTTCGGCTTGGAAGTACTCGCGGCGTTCGAACTTCATCGCCTTGGCGAAGAAGACCGTGGGGAACTGCTCGAGCTTGTTGTTGTAGTCGAGCACGCTGTCGTTGTAGAACTGGCGCGAGTACGCCACCCGTCCTTCGGTGGCGGTGAGCTCTTCTTGCAGCTGCAGGAAGTTCTGATTGGCCTTGAGGTCGGGGTACGCCTCGCTGAGTGCGAAGAGTTTGCCGAGGGCACCTTCGAGCATGCTGCTGGCGCCGGCCTGGCCTTCCGGGGTGTCTGGTGCCTGGATGGCCGCATTGCGAGCATTGATGACCCCTTCGAGGGTCTCCCGCTCGTGGGCGGCATATCCCTTGACGGTTTCGACCAGGTTCGGGATGAGGTCGAGGCGCCGCTTCAACTGCACGTCGATCTGCGACCAGGCGTTCTCGATCTGGTTCCGGCGACGAATCAAGCCGTTGTAGGCGCCGATGACGATTGCCAACACGACAACCACCACAACGATGACGATGAGGAGGACGATCATCGGGCCAGTGTACGACCCCGGCCAGATCAGTGGGTGGAGTCAGAAACGAGTTCGTGGTAGATCTCGACGTAGCGGTCAGCGAGCGTCGACATCGCGAAGTCGGTGGCGCGCGTCGCTCCTGCTGCTCGGAGACGAGTCGACAGCGCGTGATCATCGAGCGCACGGAGCAGCGCGGTGGTGAGCTCCTCAGCCGATCCGGGTGGTGTCAGGAGTGCATCGACGTCGTTCGTGGCGACATTGCGATATCCGTCGAGTGCACTGGCCACCACTGTGGTCTCAGCCGCCATCGCCTCGATCAGCACGACGCCGAACGACTCGCCCCCGAGCGACGGCGCACAGAAGATGTCCGCGCCGCGCAACCGAGCGAACTTGTCTTCCTCGGTGATGCGACCAAGCCAGTGGATCCGCTGGTCACCGGCGGTCCTTCGCTGCAAGGCCGCGGTGTCGGGACCGTCACTGCCGATCCAGAGATCGACGTCTGCCGGCATCTGTTCGAACGCATCGATCAAGACGCTGAGCCCCTTGCGATCTTCATGGCGACCACAGAAGAAGACGGTCTGACGGTCGGTCGGCATTGGTTCGACCGCTTGGATCTGACCGATGTCGACACCGTTGAACAGCACCTCGTAGTCGCCGCCCAGGTGTGATTGCGCCAGGGCCAGCGCATCTTTGGAGACCACGACTTTGTGGTCGATTCGCTTGATGATCTGACTCAACGGACGCTTGAACAGGCGATAGCTCGTTGACTCTCCCGCGGCATGGAAGGTGCCGACGATGGGCGCGGGATGGGTCAAGATCGTGGTGAGCGTCGGACCAGGCGCAAGTGGCTCGTGGACGTGGAGTACATCGAAGGCTTCGTCATTGAGCGCTCGAATCGTGCGCAGCGCCGCCGACGGGTCGGGAGCGAGTGGTGCGATCGAGCCGTTCGCAGACAGCGGCAGGGAGTTGCCGAGCGGCGTGACGAAGCTCTCCGGCGGCGGGCCATCGCATGGCCCCAACACGCGTGCTTCATGCCCGCGAGAGCGGAGTTCGTGGGCGAGCGCCAACACCTGCATCTGGACCCCACCCGGGATCGTCAGGCTGTAGGGGCACACCAGCCCGACGCGCAGCGGTCGATTCACCGCGCCATGTCTAGCTGATCGGCAGGGATGCCGAGGCCGAAGCGCTGCCGAATCACGTGTGATTCCAGCGGTCGCGACAGCAGGTAGCCCTGGCCGATGTCGCATCCCATCCGACGAAGGTCGGCCAGCTGCTCGGGCAACTCGATGCCCTCGGCCACGCTGACTACCTCGAGGCTCGCCGTCAGCTGCAGAATCATCTGGGCCAGGCTCGACTTCTTGCGGTCGCCGCCCAACTCGTCGATGAACTGTTTGTCGATCTTCACGATGTCGACAGGGAATCGCTGGAGGTATGACAACGAGCAGTATCCGGTTCCGAAGTCGTCGATGGCGATCTTCACGCCCAACGACCGGAGATCAGCGAGGATTCCCGACGCTGCCTCGATCTCGTTGACGAGCACGGTCTCGGTGACTTCGAGCGTCAGTTGCTCGGGCGGCAGCCCGTGCGTGGTCAGCCCCGCCCTGACCTGTTGGACGAAGTCAGGGTTCCGCAATTGCACTGCGGACACGTTGACGCTGATCTTGCGCGGTCCGCTCCGCTGCCAGGCCGTTGCGTGACGGAGGCTCTCATCGAGCACCCACGCACCGATCTGCATGATCAGACCGGAACGTTCGGCGATGGGGATGAACTCTGCGGGCGACACGTCACCGCGTTCGGGGTGGCGCCAGCGCACCAACGCCTCGGCCCCGACCACTTCGCCGCTACGCATGTCGATCTGTGGTTGGAAAACGAGTCGCAACTGATCGTGTTCGATCGCGTTGCCCAATTCGCTTCGAAACTCGAGGTGTTTCGTGGCACTGAGCCGCATGGCCGGATCGAAGATCTTGATCTGGCCCTTGCCAGCCCGCTTCGCTTCGTACATCGCGATGTCGGCGTCACGCAGAAGACTCGACGTCGTCATCCCCGGCGTGGCCACGGCAACACCGACGCTGGCAAGAACGGCGAGGTCGTAGCCCGCCAACGAGACGGGCTCACGCAACATGTCGAGCAATGTCTCAGCAACGTCGAGTGCACGGTCGACGCCGCCACGATCTTCGAGGAGGAGCGCGAACTCGTCGCCGCCGAGTCGGGCGGGCGTGTCGCCTGAGCCC
>JAJCXU010000223.1 GCA_029263275.1 Ilumatobacter sp. | reverse complement strand
GTTCGTCGAGATCGGTCAGAATCTGGCGCATCGCGTCGGGATGGGCGCCAGACATGTGAACCGGCCGGCTGTTCATGTCGGCGAGTGCCTGAGGATTGTTGTCGGCGAGCCAGGCACGCATCCGGTCCATCCCAGCGCGGGTCAGGCCGAAGTCTTCAGCGATCACTTCACGGTCGGCGCCGAGGCCGCCCAGGATGAGCATGGCGAGCAGGCCGGTCCGGTCCTTGCCTGCAGCGCAGTGGAAGACGGCGGGGCCGTTGCCTGGCTGCGCCAACGTGGCGATGGCCTGGGCGAGACGGTCAGCGCCTTGGTCGAGCATGTCGCGGTAGGCCCACACGAGGAAGTCGATGCCGCCCTGTTCGGTCGGCTCAAACTCGGGAGTGCCGGTCTCGGCCCAGGTGGCGTCGATGATCGACAGGTGGTGATAGGCGACGGGATACTGCTCAACCGGGAAGGCGCCGCGATCAGCGATCTCGTTCGAGGTACGCAGGTCGATCACGGTGCGGATGCCGATGCCGTCGATCAGGTCGAGGTCGTCACCGGCGAGACGATGCAGCCCATCGGCACGGAAGATGCGTCCCCATTTTGTGGTGCGACCGCCATCGACCGGATAGCCGCCGAGATCACGGAAGTTGAACGCGTTCGCCAGCGGCACGCGACGATCGGGGTGATCGACGAGGAGTTGGACGTCTGCGAGAACTTCGGTCGTCGCCGCGGGAGCGGAGTTGGTGATCGGCGTGGACATGCAGGGCGACGGTAGTGATCGTCTGCGTCGTGTTGACGTCCGGCAAGTGAACGAGGGGTCACACGACCTGGCTGATCGGTCACAGTGACGGCGGCGCGTCGAAACCGCGAAATGGGCCGATTCGCGTCCAATCTCTGCCCGCTCAGCACAGCAATCCGCCGTTCTCCCAACACAGTTTGCGTTCTGCGTGTGTGCCCGACGCCTTGGTGATCGAACGCGGGCGCGGCACACTGTGTTGGTGCCAACGACACTCGAACCAGTCCGGCTGGAAGAGCCTGATGTCGATGAGCAGTTGGCCAACGACCGCCCGTGGGTGGTGATCGTGTGGAACGACCCGATCAACCTGATGAGCTACGTCACGTTCGTGCTCCAGAAGCTGTTCGGCTACTCGGATGAGAAGGCGACAGCGTTGATGCTCGACGTGCATCACAAAGGCAAGGCCGTGGTGGCGAACGGCAACCGCGAGGAAGCCGAGATGCACGTCTTCCGACTCCACGAGCACAGCCTGTGGGCATCGATGGAACACGATGAGTGAACGCGACTTCGTGCCGCCCATCGAGCACATCGACAACAGCGACGTCGATCCGCTCGGCGCGTTCGACACCGGTGAGGGCCCACAGTTTCGGCTGAACTTCGAGGCCGAGGAACGCGAGCTGCTCGTACGGCTGCTCGGCGAGATGAAAGACCTCCTGACGAGCGAGCCGAACGAGCAGACCGCTCCCCTGCTGCACCGCCTGTTCCCTCCTGCCTTTCACGATGACGAGGAAAAAGAAGCCGAGTATCAGCGCCTGATGCGCGAGGAGTTGGTGGCGAGCCGTGTGGCTGCAGTCGACAGCGTGAGCCTGCTGCTCGTCGAGGAAGGCCGGACGCTGAGCGAAGGCGAGACCATGGCGTTCATGCAGTCGGTCAATGCAATCCGGCTGGTGTTGGGCACGATGCTCGACATCACCGACGATGACGCGGCCGAAGAGGCCGACATGAACGACAGCCCCGAGTACAGCCTCTACGGCTACCTCGGCTGGGTCCTCGAATGGACCGTTCGCGCGCTCTCTGGCACCTGATCCGTCACGCTGTCGCCGAAGGCGATGATCAGACGGTGCGCAGGATGGCCGCGTCGCCCTGGCCGCCACCGCCGCAGAGCGAAGCAACGCCGACGCCGCCACCGCGACGCTTGAGCTCATGGAGCAAGGTGAGTGCCAGCCGGTTGCCGCTCATGCCGATCGGATGGCCGAGTGCAATGGCGCCACCATTGACGTTGACCTTGTCCGGGTCGACGCCGAGTTCGGCGGTCGATGCGATACCGACAGCAGCGAATGCCTCGTTGAGTTCGAGCAGGTCGAGATCAGCGACGGCGATGCCAGCCTTCTCAGCGGCGAGCATCGCAGCGCGGCTCGGCTGGTGCAGCAGCGAGGCATTGTCGGGGCCAGCGACCATGCCGTAGGACACGAACTCGCCGAGCGGGTTGACCCCGCGGCGCTCCGCCTCGGCCTTGCTCATCAGAATCACGGCACTACCGCCGTCGGAGAGCTGCGAGGCGTTGGCAGCGGTGATGGTGCCTTCCTTGTCGAACGCCGGGCGCATCTTCGAGAGACCCTCGACCGTGGTACCCGGGCGCACGCCTTCGTCGTGCTCGACCAGAATCGGGTCGCCCTTGCGTTGCGGCACTTCGACCGGGACGATCTCGTCGGCCAGTCGACCTTCCTTGATCGCGTCGGCGGCGAGCTCGTTCGAGCGGGCGGCGAACTCGTCTTGCTGTTCGCGAGTGATGCTGTCGCCCGTGTAGCGGTCGGTGCCGAGGCCCATCAGGCAGGCGTCGAAGGCGCACCACAGACCATCGGCGATGATTGCGTCGCGCAGCTCGGTGTTGCCATAGCGGAAGCCGCTGCGAGCGCCATCGGCGAGGTACGGGGCGTTACTCATCGACTCCATGCCACCGGCGACGACGATGTCGGCTTCGCCGGTCGCGATCATCTGGTTGGCGAGATAGATCGAGTTGAGCCCGGACAGGCAGACCTTGTTGACGTTGATTGCCGGCACGTTCATCGGGATGCCCGCGTTGACGGCAGCCTGGCGGCTCGGGACCTGCCCCTGACCCGCCATGAGCACTTGGCCCATGATGACGTGGTCGACTTCTTCCGGAGCGACGCCGGCGCGTTCGAGCGCGGCAGCGATGGCGAAGCCACCAAGTTGGGCGCCGGAGAACGATGCCAGCGCACCGCTCATCTTGCCGATCGGGGTGCGAGCACCAGCGACGATGACGGAGTTCGAGTTTGCAGCCATCTCATGACGTTAGTCGCGCCCTACCCGTCGGTAACAACCGTCGCTCGCATGTCCGTGCCGGGCACCGCGCGTTCGCGCCGGGGCAGCGAACACACCTACGATGCTCAGTTTGTGCGCGGACAGCGCTGCACGGTGGGGACGGGACCGAACATGAAAGCACCGAACATGAATGCACCGACAGCGAGCCCCCGCGCCAGCGATCGACGGGCGAGTCGGTGGCATCGCAACGACTCCTCTCGAACACCGAACACCATCGTCCGGTTGCTGGTCGCTGCGGTCCTGGCAATCGGAGCGACAGCCGTCGGGGTCACCGCTCGGCCTTCCCTGCCTGCAGCTGCGGCCGCCCCAACCGATGTCACCGTGCGTCAGCTCGGAACGGACATCGACGGCCAAGCAGCCAACGACCAATCCGGCTGGTCGGTCGCGATCAGTGCCGACGGCAACACCGCCATCATCGGCGCCCCGTACAACGACGACGGCGGCAACAACGCTGGGCAGACGCGCATCTACCACTGGGACGGCACCACCTGGACCCTACGCGGCAACCCCATCAACGGCCAAGCAGCCAACGACGAATCCGGCACCTCGGTGGCGATCAGTGCCGACGGCAACACCGCCATCATCGGCGCACCGTTCAACGATGACGGTGGCAGCGACGCCGGACAGGCACGTATCTATCAGTGGGACGGCACCGCCTGGACCCAACGTGGCAACCCCGTCAACGGTCAAGCAGCCAACGACCAATCCGGCTGGTCGGTGGCGATCAGCGCGGACGGCAACACCGCCATCATCGGCGCCCCGTTCAACGACGATGGCGGCAGCGACGCCGGACAGGCACGCATCTACCACTGGGACGGCACCACCTGGACCCAACGCGGCACCGCTATCAACGGTCAAGCAGCCAACGACTTCTTCGGTTGGTCGGTGGCGATCAGCGCTGACGGCAACACCGCAATCATCGGCGCACCCACAAACGACGATGGCGGCAGCGACGCTGGGCAGACGCGCATCTACCACTGGGACGGCACCACCTGGACCCAACGCGGCACCGCTATCAACGGTCAAGCAGCCAACGACTTCTCCGGCTACTCGGTGGCGATCAGTGCCGACGGCAACACCGCAATCATCGGCGCGTACGGAAAGGACGGCGGTGGCGCCAACGC
>JAJCXU010000222.1 GCA_029263275.1 Ilumatobacter sp. | reverse complement strand
TCGCTGTACGAACTCGATGATCTCGACGCAGCGCTCGACCAGGTCAGCCGAGAGTGCGCCCTCTCCGCGGTGACCACGGGGGCCGACGGCTGCGTCATCGTCACGGCCGACGAGCAGATCAGGGTGCCGGCTCAACCGGTCGAACGAGTACTCGACACCACTGGCGCCGGCGACCTGTTCGCGGCGGGCTTTCTGTTCGGTCTCACCTCGGGGATGTCGCTCGCCCAGTGTGGCGAGATCGGGTCGATTGCCGCAGCCGAGGTGATCTCGCACGTCGGGCCCCGCCCACTCGTCGACTTGCGTACGCTGTTGCCTGATGGCTGAGGGATCTGACGCTCCACTACTCGAGACCGCCCGCCGGTGGCTGGCAGCCGAACCCGATGATGACATTCGCGTCGAGCTCGCCGACCTGATCCAGGAGGCTGAGCAGGGCAATTCCGATGCTCTGGCCGAACGGTTCACCGGACGCCTGCAGTTCGGCACCGCAGGGCTACGTGCCGCGGTTGCGGCTGGTCCGATGCGCATGAACCGTCTCGTCGTTCGCCAGGCCGCGGCCGGAGTCGGACGATGGTTGCTCGACAGCGTCGACGGCGCTGCTGAGCGAGGCGTGGTCATCGCCCGCGACGCTCGGCGCAAGAGCGACGTGTTCGCCATCGACACCGCACGCGTGCTCGCAGCGATGGGCATCAAGTCGATGCTGCACCCCGGAGTGCAACCCACGCCCGTCCTCGCCTGGTCGATCACGGGCCTGAATGCTGCAGCGGGCATCGTCGTCACGGCGTCGCACAACCCGCCAGCCGACAACGGGTACAAGGTGTTCCTCGAGACCGGTTCACAGATCGTCACACCCACCGACACCGAAATCGCGGATCGGATCGGGCAGTTCGATCCGCTCGACGTCCCCATCGCGGCCGAAGACGATCATCTGATCTCCTGGCTCGACACTTCGTGGCACGAGGCCTATGTGGCCGATGCGCCGCGTGTCCGGTTGTGTCCGAATGTGCCCGGCGTCAAGGTCGCGTACACCGCGATGCACGGGGTCGGCGGCGACACCATTGCCGAAGCGTTCGTTGCATCGGGCTTCGACCCGCCGATCGTCGTCGCTGAGCAGCACGAGCCCGACGGCACATTCCCCACGGTCTCGTTCCCGAACCCTGAAGAGCCGGGCGCAATGGACCTCCTCCTCGCTGTCGCCGAGGCGAATGACGCCGTCATCGCGTTGGCGAACGACCCGGATGCCGATCGGCTCGGCGCAGCGATTCCCGACACGCAAGACGGCGCTGATGGTTCGTCGTGGCGAAAGCTGAGCGGCGACGAGATCGGCTGGCTGTTCGCGGACCACATCTTGCGGCGTACGAATGGTTCTGACCGTCTGGTCGTCACCACGCTCGTCTCGTCGTCGTTGCTCGCCCGCATGGCCGATACGCACGGTGTGCACAGCGAAGAAACGTTCACCGGATTCAAGTGGATCGGGCGCATCGCCGCCGAGCGCGCCGAGATCGGGCAGCGGTTCGTGTTCGGCTACGAGCAGGCGCTCGGCTACCTCGTGACCGGCCGCCCGCTCGACAAAGACGGCATCACCGCAGCGGTGCTGATGGCCGAGATCGCCGCCGTCGCCGCCGCTGACAACGTCACGATCCAAAGCCGCCTCGATGTGATCGCCGAGCAGTACGGCCAATACATCACCGCGGAGTTGTCGGTTCGGATGCCGCCTGCTGAGGGAGCCGAGTGGGTCCGTCGGATCGAAGCCGCGCCGCCGACCGAGGTCGGCGGAGTTGCCGTCCAGCAGGTCACGTCCTATCCCGAGGCCAACCTGGTTCGACTGGTGCTCGACGGTGGCACGCGGTTGCAGATTCGCCCGAGCGGAACCGAGCCGAAGGTCAAGCTGTACGGCGAAGCAGTCGACCTCGACCCCGCCGAACTCGACCGTCTGCTGGCAGCCCTCGCCGGCTAGCGGTCAGTCTGTGCCAGGCACAGACTGACCGTCACGGAGTGAGGCGAAGGACGGGAGTGGTCCCGTCGTCGAGGGTCACCAGCGCGTACGCCGAGTCGCCGCGTGCTGTTGCCATGTCGAGGACGGCGGTCGGTGCTGCAGGCAGGGCCGCTGCGAAATCTGTTGCGGACACGTAGGCGCCATCGAGTTCGACGAGATGCACGCTGTTGCTCGCGAGATCGATCACGCACCAGTTGTTGCCACAGCGTGCGACACCGTCGATGCTGGCGAATCCCTCAAGCATCACCACGTCCTCGGCACCGTTGAAGACCCACAACCCGAGCGCTCCGGTCGATCGGTCGGTTCCGGCAACGGCCAGCCGGTCAGAGCCACCCGCAGCCACGTCCGTTGCTGCGATGTCTTCGAAGATCGCTGAGCCAACGGGAGTACAGGCGTCCCGAGACAACTCGTAGACCGTGATCACGTCGCCAGACAGGACGAAGAGCTGGCCGTCGCCGTCGAAGGCCGACGCACCGGTCAGTGCGCTGCATTCGAGCACATTGTCCGTTTCGAGGTTGACGATGACGCCGGTCGACGTTCCACTCAAGGCGACGCCGTCATCGAAGCCGGAGATGTCGGTGACCGGTTCGACCTGGCCGATGTTGATGACAGGAGCGCCCGCGACGTCGAAGGAGCAGTCGGCGAGCGATGCAGTGTCGATCTGTCGTACGTCGCTTGCGGTGGAGATGAACAAGCCATCGACGGTCGCGCCCATGCGCAGCGCCTCTGGAGCATCGGTGGCG
>JAJCXU010000221.1 GCA_029263275.1 Ilumatobacter sp. | reverse complement strand
CAACACGTTGCCCGAGGCCACGATGGATGCGTTCGTTGATCACGGCACCGTCGCCCGGCGCGTCGACGCTGATGTCGACCAGTCCGAAGCAGTCTGGGCGGCGCTGCCGACTGTCGGCGTCGACATGGACGAAGTCGCTGACCAGCTGGAACGCGAAGGCGTCGCCAGCTTCATCGCAGCGTTCGACGAACTCATCGAGGCTCTCGAAGCCAAGGCCGCTGAGCTGCGCAACTGACGGCCGGGCTGAGATGCCTGGGTCGGATGACCCATACCGCTCCAGCTTGAATCTTGCTAGAACCGTTGCATGAGAGCTCAAGTCGCCTCCGTCTGCTGCGCGTTTGCGCTCCTCGCCGGGGCCTGCAGCGCGTCCGACCCCACGCCGGAGGCTGAGCTCGTCCCAGAAACGACCGAGGCGCCGGCCGACACCACTGCCTCAACAGCGCCCCCGTCGACCACTGATGCAGCGCAAATCTTGTCGGTCGACCCCGAGGCATTTGCCAAAGCGGATGAACTCTTCGCCGAGATGCGTGCGGCGTTCGAGGCGAACGATTTCGAACCCACCCCCGAGATCGCACTCCAGCAGTTCGACATCGCCTTCGGCACCGACCTCGCGGGGACGCCAGGAGCATTTCCCGCCGCCCCGATCGACAGCTCGGACATCTTGCAGCAGATCGACCAGATCTGGGACGAGTTCAGCGCTGACGAGCAGCAGGCGATCGCCGACCGCGTGCGCACCGAATTCGAAGCCGCCGAGTTCGGCGGCAACGGCGACAGCGACTTCGATGATGAGTCCGCGCCCGGCGGCTCTGATCCGGATGGGTTCCGCGGTCCCGTCGGGTTCGCGTCGGCGCCACTGCGCCAACCAGCGCCCTACAACGAGGTCGGCGCGATCTTTCGTGATGCGCACCGGAACCTGATCGGCAAACTCGGCGGTGCTCCGCTCGAATACAGCTGGAGCATCGGCGACATCGCCGACGCTGACCCGGGCGAACGCGGCCACATCTCGATCTGGGCCGTCCAAGCTCGTCCTGGGTTCCTCGGAGGTCTGCTCGACGATCTGTTCGACCGGAGCTGTCCCACGGTCATCTACCCCGTCGCCGGTGTCGGACGAGCACAACTCGCGGCAGCCGTCATGCACGAACTGTTCCACTGCTGGAGTTGGACCAACGGTGACCGCGTGGGCTACATCTCGACGCCGACGTGGTTTCAAGAGGGCGTCGCCACCTGGGCGGGCTCGCAGTACAGCCCGAGCGGCTTGGGCGCTGGATGGTGGAACGTCTTCGCATCGCGCGAAACGTTCTCGCTGTACCGCGAGAGCTACGCCGCCATCGGGTTCTGGTCACAGCTCGCCGAACTCCTCGGTGGTGAAGCCGAACTCTGGGATCGAATCCCGGACTTCAACACGGCGGCAGGTGTGGGCAGCGACTCCAACCTCTTCGAGTTCATCACCGCGAGCCTCAGTCGCGAGCAACTGGCAACGCTCGCCGCCTCCGCACTCCAACAACCTGCCTTCGGCGACATCTGGGAGGTCAGCGGTAACGACGTCACGACGAACGGACGCTCCCCGCTTCCGCTCACCGTCGACTCGTCGACCGGATTCGTGAGCGAAGCCGTTTCGTTCGCCCGCCAGAAGCTGATTCGTTACCAGATCAGCGGCGGGCTCGTCGACGACCCGTGGATCATCAAGCTCTCCACCGACGGCCTAGTCGCCACTCGGTGGTCGAGCGGGGATGAGTTCACCTATGTCGATGAGCAGACCACGAACTTCTGCATCGGCGACGCCTGTGTGTGCCCCGACGGGTCGGAACCCGACATCGAACTCGTCCGACTACCGGGTGACGCCACGAGCGTGGATGTCGCCCTGACAGGGGGCGCTGCGTCCGGGGCAGGCACCACCATGGAGCTGGCCGTCCTCGATGGCTCGTGCGAAGAAGAGGAAGCCGAGCCGATCGACCTTGGCGACGAAGACCCGGGTGATCTCGTCGGCGTCTATCGCGCCGTGCCCGAAGCAGTTGCGCAGATGTTCCGCGAGGCGTCGACCTTCGGCATCGGCGGTGACGAGGGCCTCGACATCGCCGGGGCCAGTGGCGATCTCCTCATGACCATCCGTGGCGACGGAACCGGACGCCTCGACTACAACAACGTGCAGATCGTCTTCGCGAGTGGCCCCCTTCCCGAGATGACGATCAACGGCGGCGGCGAATTCAACTACGGCCTCGACGGCACGTTCCGCGTCAGCGGTACCGACTATGAACTGTCGATCACCGCTTCGGCGTTGGGGTCTGAACCGTTGACGATCGGGAGCGCCGACCTTCCGGGCGGCGGCGGCTTCAGTGAGTTCACTGTCGGCTTCGCGGACTCACGTCTGATTCTCGACAGCCTTGGCGGCACGAGCGGCGAGGTGTTCTTCCCGCTGGTGTGGATCAAGCAGTAGCGACTCAGCCCTCGATCGTGAGGGAGATTCGGTGGTAGCCCTGCGCGCCGTTGGGAGCTACAGCTGTCGGTTCTGATGGCTGCGGCTCACCCATGCCATCAAAGGCTCGCGCCTCGATGGTGTGCTTGCGTGGCTCGACGTCGTTCAGGCGGTACACCCACTGAACCCAGGTGTCGTTGGAGGGCACCGAGGCGATCTCGGCATCGCGCCACTCGCCTTCGTCAATCCGGATCTGCACCTTCGAGACGCCGCGATGTACCGCCCAAGCAACGCCGCCGATCGCGACCTCTCCGGACTTGGTCGCACCGCTGCGCGGGGTGTCGATGCGCGCCATCGTCTTGACCGGGCCCAGTTTCGACCAACCACGCGGGATCCAGTAGGCGTCGAACTCGTCCCAGCGGGTGAGTCGGATGTCGGTCACCCACTTGGTTGCTGACACGTACCCGAACAAGCCCGGAACGACGATGCGAACCGGGTAGCCATGCTGCGCCGGCAGCGGTTCGCCATTCATCGCTATCGCGAGCATCGCGTCGCGGCCGTCCATGATCGATTCGAGGGGGCTGCCACAGGTCCATCCGTCGATCGATCGGCTGACCACCTGTTCGGCCTCAGGCTGCACACCAGCCTCGTCGAGGATGTCCTTGAGCAGCACGCCTTGCCACAGCGCATTGCCGACCAGGTTTCCGCCGACTTGATTCGACACACACGACAAGGTGATGTGCCGCTCGATCTGGGGACGAGCGAGCAGGTCGTCGAACGTCAGCTCGATCGGGTTGTCGACGAGGCCGTCGATCTGCAGCTTCCAGGTGTCGACCCGAACTTGGGGGACAACGAGTGCCGTGTCGATGCGATAGAAGTTGTCGTTTGGCACCACGAAGGACTCGATGCCCTCGATGCCCAGTTCATAGTCGCTCGCAACAATCTGCGTCGCGTTCTCCACCTCAGGCAACGAGAGGTTCGCACGCTCCTCGTTCACCTCGAACCGCCGCTGCAGCACTCGTCCAACGCCGCCGGTGACCGCTGCTGCGGATCCGACCGTGACCGCACCCGTGATGAATTGACGTCGGTCGACGCCCATCATGATTCTGCGACCGTCTTCTTCGGAGACTTCGGGCTTGGGCCCAAGCCACCAGAGCACGGCAATCGAGACGCCGGCGCCAACGATGGTCGGGAGCAGCTTGGCCAGCGTCGGGTCGGGCCGGATCAGCACGGCCCAGGCGCCAACCACGCCGACGATGCCGGTGAGCGCAAACGCCCCGGCGCGCTCGCCGCGCATCATCAAGATGCCAACCACCGCGCCGAGCCCAAGCACCACGATCAGAGCGCCCGACACGAGCACCGCCTTGTCGCTCGTACCGAACTGCTCGATCGCCCAGTCCTTCAACCACTTCGGGGTCCAGTCGATGAACTCCTGGCCGACGGGCACCACCGGCGACGACGACCCGCGCACGAGTCCGACGATGAGTTCTGCTGCCGCAAGGCCAACGGCCGTCGCCAGCAAGCCGAGCGCAGCACCCAGCTTCTTCGAGCCGTAGAATCCATTCTCCATGACATCAGGTGTATCTGAATCTGCTGAGGCTCGCGCCCGGGAAATCGTCGAAGAACTGGGAGTTTCCGGATCTGTTCGACTCGCGACAGAGTTGGTTTCCGAAGCGCTCGGTCTCATCACCGACCAGCCTGACACGCTCGACCTCAAGATTGCGACCGCGGCACTCGCGGAGATGCGCGATGCCTACGAGATGTTCAAGCCGTACAAGAACGAACGTAAGGTCTCGATCTTCGGTTCAGCTCGGACCAAGCCTGATGACCCGCTCTACGCGCAGGCTCGCAATCTCGCCGCAGCGCTGGCCGATCGTGGCTGGATGACCGTGACCGGAGCGGGTCCGGGGATCATGCAGGCCGGGATGGAGGGCGCAGGCGTCGAGAACTCGATCGGCGTGTCGATTCGTCTCCCGTTCGAGACCGGTGCCAACTCGATCATCGCTGACGACGACAAACACGTGTCGATGAAGTACTTCTTCACACGCAAGCTGATGTTGATCAAGGAGTCACAGGGATTTGTGTGCCTTCCCGGCGGCGTCGGGACACTCGACGAGACCTTCGAACTGCTCACGCTCACACAAACGGGCAAGGGCGTTCCGGTGCCCATCGTGCTGCTCGACGCCCCTGGAGACCCGTACTGGGAGGCCGTCGATGGTCTGATGCAGCAACTCGTTCGGCGCGGGCTGGTTTCAGCGGGTGACACGGACTTGTACACGATCACGGACTCCTGCGATGAAGCGTGCCGGATCATCGACGAGTTCTACGCGAACTACGACTCTGTTCGGTTCGTCGGTGACCACATGGTGATGCGAATGCGCCAGGCGCCGACCGATGACCAGCTCGCTGTTCTCAACGAGCGCTACGGCCATCTGGTCGTCGACGGCGACATTCACCGCGCCGAGCCCTACAAGATCGAGATCCGTGACGACGACAAACTCGATCTCGAGCGCATCGCGTTCCACTTCACCAAGCACGGATACGGCGACATCATCCGCCTCATCGGCGAACTGAACACCTCCACCAAATAGTTACGCATGGGGTCAGGCCCCTTTCGTAACTCTGTCTCTACCAGTCACCGGAGTCGCCGCCATCGAGTTGCCGCAGGATCGCTGCCGCCTTCTCGATGGCCCGGCGTGCTTGCATCAACCTCTTGTCGTCGGCAGGTCGTTCGATCTCGCCATCGGCAACCGCTTCACGCAGCGAATCGAACGCGATCTCGTCGATGTCGGCACCGACTGCTGCGAGGCGATCGGCGAGCGATCCGTAATCGGCCATCTCAGAGGTCCAGTGCGTCAGCCACGATGTCGACCGGATGACGCACCGTCAGGTCGTCGCCGAGTACCGCGGTCAGGTGCATTGAGCAGCCCGGATTGGCGCTGGCAAGCAGCGAGGCATCGCTGCGAGTTGTGGCGCGGGTGATCGAGTCGACCTTGCGCTTTCGGATTTGCCCGGCGAGTTCCGGCTGCAGCGCCGAATACGCCCCGCCAGCACCACAGCACAGGCCATCGTCATCGAGTTCGACAACCGACGCGACGTGTCCCAACAGCGCGCGCACCGGATCGACCACGCGCTGCACATGGCGCAGGTGGCATGGATCCTGGACGATCACGGTTGACCGCGAGCCCGCCATGGTGGGCAGCCGATCGACGCGCTCAGCCAGGTATTCGTTCACGTCGATCACTCGTGCGCTGAACGCTGCGGCGTCTGGGTTCCCGAGCAGGTGTCCGTAGTCCTTCATCGCTGCGCCACATCCTGCTGAGTTGACGACGATTGGCGCATCACCGGGCATCGAGGCCATCACTCCCGCGGCAAGCTGGCGTGTCTCGTCGTCGAGACCCGCGTGAACGTGCAGTGCCCCGCAGCATCCGCCCCCGGCGGACGGGATGGCGTACGTCTCCCCCACCGCCGTGATGAGCTTGGCGGTGTTCGCATGGGTCTCGCGTTGCCACGCATCCATCACACACCCGGTGAACAGCCACACGTCGTTCCCGGTGGCCGTCACCGGAGCTGGACGTCGAATTGGCAGCGATGCCAGCCCGAGCCGCTTTGGAACGAGGCGCATCCGCTGGGCGACGGCCAGAACCGACGACCCCACGAGCAACAGCCGATGTCGGGACAACACCCTGAACGCCAAGCGCTGCCACCACGGCGTGATCCGCTTCGACGATGCAAGCGCAGCCCTCGTGCCTTCCATCAACGCGCCGAACTGCACGCCACTCGGGCACGCGGGTTCGCACCCTCGGCACTGCACGCAGGTCTCCATGAAGTCGACGAAGGTGTCGTCGATCGGGAGCGCACCCGACTCGACGGCCCGCATCGCATCGATCCGACCCCGTGGCGAGTACGCCTCTTCGCCCGACACTCGGAATGTCGGGCAATGCGGCAGACACAACCCACACGACACGCAGGTCGACAACTTGTTCGGGTCAAGGTTGAGAACACCGTCGCGCACCACGCCAGCGTACGCAGGTCGGTCCGCCCGTACGCTGCCCGTCGTGCCAGAAGGACACACGATTCACAAGATTGCGAAGGACCACGGCACATTGCTGGCTGGGCGGAAGGTCCGCGTCTCGAGCCCGCAGGGACGATTCGCCGGTGACGCCGAACGAGTCGACGGCGCCGTGCTCGACAAGATCGAGCCTCACGGCAAGCATCTCTTCTACCACTGGTCCACCGGAGAGGTCGGCCACGTACATCTCGGCCTCTTCGGCAAGTTCACAGTGCACACCGGCGAGAACAGCCCCGAACCACGTGGCGCCGTTCGAATGCGCCTCGCAGCCGACACGACGACGATCGACTTGGCCGGACCGACTGTCTGCTCGGTCGACGACCCGTCGGTACGCACCAAGATCCTGGCGCGCCTGGGTCCCGATCCGATCAAACCTCGTCAGAGCACACAGAAGATGTTCGACAAGATCCAACGGTCGAAGCGCGGTATTGGCGACCTGCTGATGGATCAGTCAGTCCTCGCGGGCGTCGGCAACGTGTATCGGGCCGAAGCACTCTTCGTCTGCGGCATCCATCCACTGCGTCCCGGTACCGACCTGGATGTCGCCGAACTCGAACAACTGTGGGCCA
>JAJCXU010000220.1 GCA_029263275.1 Ilumatobacter sp. | reverse complement strand
GGTCGAGTCCTTCGACGACTCAACCACCGTGCTGAACGCTCGGTCGCTGTCAGAAACGGACGCGACGCTCGCGGCGGTACGGAATCGGTTGTTGGTGATTGCGCTCGCCGTCACGCTGACCGCGGTGCTCGTTGCCTGGTTCGTGGCCGGCCGACTGGCTCGCCCGCTGCAGCGACTCTCGGCCGCTGCCGAACACATCACTGCGACCGGAGACCTCGCCACGCCGCTCGACACGGGCGCGGCGGGGGAGGTCGGCCAAGTTGCATCGAGTTTCGCCGAGATGTTGGCGGCATTCGAGCGTTCGCGTGTGCAACAACAACGGCTCGTCGTCGATGCTGGCCACGAGCTACGAACACCATTGACGACGGTCCGCGGCAACATCGAGTTGCTCGCCAGCGGCAAGCTCACTGACAGCGACCAGAAGCGAGCCCTGGAACTCATCGGATCCGAAATCGAGGAACTGTCGAACCTGACGGCCGAACTCGTCGAGCTCGCCGGCGACCAGCCGGTTGACGCCGAGATGACGGCTGTTGATCTGTTCGACGTCGCTCACGCTGCTGCAGCGCGCGCCCGGTCCCGATCGGGGCGGGAGATCATCGTCGGCGGGACGCACACTCAGCTGTTGGGAAACGCCGCCGGGCTCGACCGGGCAGTCAGCAATCTGTTGGGCAACGCACTCAAGTTCTCGACCGGCGGGACACCGGTCGTTGTCAGCGTGGGTGCCGACGCGATCGATGTGTCGAACACAGGCGAGCGGATTCCGGACGAGGACCTGGACCGGGTCTTCGAACGGTTCTACCGCGCTCCGACCTCGCGTTCGCTGCCTGGCTCAGGCCTGGGGCTCGCCATCGTTGCAGCGGTCGCGGAGGCTCACGGCGGCGCGCCGTTCGCCTGCAACCGGTCCGATGGCGTGCACGTCGGGTTCACGCTCGCGCCCGATGCCGCCGCGATCTGATCGGTCCGGCATTCCGCGGTTCTGACGAACCTCGCAACTGTCTCTGACGGTTCTCTGACGGATGAGTCGGATGATGCGGGCATGTTCATATCCCCCCTCAGACGGACCTGGTCAGCGACGACCACCTCGAATCGCATCGGCTCCCGCACGGCTACGACATCTCTGGCTCTCGGCTTGCTCGCCCTCAGCGCGTGCGGGGGTTCCTCAGCAGAAGCTGACGAGTCGGGTTCCGACGTCGCCTCACTGGATGAAGTGGCCAGCTTGGACCCTGCAGCAGCGGGCGAATCGGCAGGTGACGAGGGTTCAACGCTCGACGCAGACGAAGCGGCGCTCGAGTTCTCACAGTGTCTGCGTGACCAGGGGCTCGACGTTCCGGACATCGGGGTCGACGCCAACGGCAACATCGATCTCCGTGGCACCTTCCAAGATCTCGGGCCCGACGACGGCGGCTTCGGTGATGCGTTGGACGCCTGCCGCGACATCATCGCCGACGTCGGGTTCGGTGGCGGACGAGGCGCCGGCGGGTTCGCGGACAACACCGCAGTCCAGGACGCAATGGTCGAGATGACCGAGTGTGTCCGCGAGCAGGGCTTCCCCGAGGCTGCAGAGCTGTCGTTTGGGCAGCAGGGTCAAGGCGGTGCGCCGCCGGACAACGCGGACGGGGAGCAGCGTGGGCAGGGCCAAGCGACTGGACCGGGCCAGGGTGGACTCGGTAGCCGATTTGCCGCTCAGATGGGCCTGGACCCAGAAGATCCGGATGTCACCGCGGCAATGGAGACGTGCTTGCCGATCATCGAAGATGCATTCGCAGCTGCTGGCGTCGGCACCCGCGGGCAGGCCGACGGATGAGTGCCGTGACGACAGCCCTGCAATCCGATCCGCAGTCCGGCCACGACGTGTCACAAAACGGCCGTGCCCCCGGAGATGCAGACCTCCAAAGCCAGCTTGTCGAGGATGTCGACGAGCCGGGAAGTCCCCATCGCCGACGTCGGTGGCCCTGGCTCATCGTCGGAGCCGGCATCGGCGTCGCGGCCACCGTCGGCGTTCAGGACTGGACGACATCGGACGCTGAGAGTGCGTCAGCGACGCCAACCGAAGTGGTGGAACTTGCCACAGCTGAGGTGACGTCCATCGATTTCGTCGACTACGTGGACTACGCGGGGGAATTGTCTCGCGGCGAGTCACGATCCATTCTGGCGACAGCGTCCGGCACGGTGACCGAGTCGGTTGCGGTCGGGTCGAATCTCAGCCGAGGGTCCGTGATCGCCTCGATCAATGCCGAACCGGTGGTGGCGTTCTATGGATCCCAGCCGTTCTATCGCGATCTGGAATCCGGCGACGTTGGGCCGGACGTCCTGCAATTGGAAGCGAACCTCTGGGCATTGGGCTTCAACGACGAAGGAACGTTGTCGGTGGACGGCGACTTCGATTCCAGCACAACGGACGCGTTGGAAGCGTGGGAGGCCTCGCTCGGACGTGACGAGTCCGGCGATTTCGACGCCGGCAGCGTCATTGTCCTGGACGGCCCGTCAGTGGTGTCGGACATTGCTGCACCTGGAGCCTCGGTCTCAATCGGCCAAGAGCTCCTGCGGAGCCAGACGATCGAAGCAATCCATGACGTCACGCTGAACGCTTCCGGGCTCGAAGAAGATGTCACCATCGACAACGTCGTCGCCGTGGGAACACCGGTCGAGCAGGGGACACCGCTCCTGACGCTCGACGGTTCGAACGTCATTGCGCTGACTGACGTGTCGGCCGCGTCGTCGACGATCCTCGAGGCGTTTGCGGCGGACGACATCGAGCAGCTCGAGAACGTCCTCATCTTCTTCGGCTTCGACCCCGACGGCGCGATCGTCGTGGACGACGAAGTCGACTCCGCGAC
>JAJCXU010000219.1 GCA_029263275.1 Ilumatobacter sp. | reverse complement strand
GCCGCTATCAGGTGAATGGCGAGTGGCAGGAGCAGGTCTCATTCTTCAACATCGTTGCATGGGCAGATCTCGGCGAGAACGCCGCGGCCAGCCTGCACAAGGGCAACCGCGTCGTCGTCACCGGTCGACTCGAGCAGCGTTCGTATGAGACCCGTGAGGGCGAGAAGCGCAACGTCACCGAAGTGATCGCCGATGACCTGGGTCCCAGCCTCCGCTGGGCACAGGCACAAGTCGAGCGCATCTCTCGCGATTCTGCCGATGGTGGCGGATTCAGCGGTGGTGGCGGCGGCGGTGCACCCAAGGCGCCAGCCGATCCCATCTACGGCGACGAAGAGCCGTTCTGATCAGCACTCGCTGCTGATACCTCTCGTCGACACACAGCTCGACGTCATCCAATTCGCAATTCAGTCGAACATCATTTTCCAGTCAGGAACAATCCACTATGGCCAGCAAGAAGAACAAGGCCCGGTCGGCGCGTGACGCCAACCCCCGCAAGTTCAAGAAGAAGACCAGCGTCCTCATCATCGACAAGGTCGAGTACATCGACTACAAGGACGTCGATCTGCTCCGTCGCTTCATGAGCGACCGCTCCAAGATCAAGAACCGCCGCGTGGCGGGCAACGATCTGCAGCAGCAGCGCGAGGTCGCCAGCGCGATCAAGCTCGCTCGCGAAATGGCACTCCTGCCGTACGCGACGCGTGTTGCATCGACCCGCACCGGCGGCCGTCGTGACCGTGACGATCGTGGCCGTGGCCGCGACGAGGGTCGTGACGACAACGCCGAGAGCACCGAGAACACCGGTGACGACAACGTCGAGTCGACCGAGTCAACCGACACCTCCACCGAGGTTGTCGAGACGACCGAGACCACCGAAGTGGAGGCCTGAGCACCATGAACGTCATTCTCCGCAGCAAGGTCGACGGTCTCGGCCAGCGCGGCGACATCGTCGATGTCGCCGAGGGCTACGCCCGCAACTTCCTGTTCCCGAAGGGTCACGCCATCAAGGCAACGGCCGGGGCCATGGATCAGGCAGCCAAGATGCGCTCGTCGCGCGATCAAAAGGATCAGAGCGCTCGCGAAGCCGCAACGGCTATCGCCAGCACGCTGGTGCCGAAGACGATCACCGTGTCAGCCAAGGCATCGGGCGAAGGCAAGCTCTTCGGTTCGATTCATGCCGCCGAGATCGCTGCAGCGATCAAGGAGCAGACCGACATCGAGATCGATCGCAAGGCAATCGAAGCCGATCACAACATCAAGACCACCGGTCAGCACACGGTCACCGCGTCGCTGCACCACGACGTGTCGTTCCCGATCACCCTCGAGGTGGTTGCGGCCGACTGAACCCGGCGACGGGTTCACCGTGCGGTTGCTGATGCAACCGCATGATCGACATGCCGAGGGCGTGTCCTGCCGACATGGCGGGGCGCGCCCTTTGCTTTTCCACAGGTCATCCACATGGCATCATCCACAGGGGCCCACCGATTGTCCACAGGCAAGTCCCAGGGTTGTTCCTCTATCGCCGCACAGGAAAGTCCAGCAAGAATGGGGTTCGCATGAGTAACGACGTCGAGTACGGCCAATTCGGGGGCAGCGCGCCTTCCCGCCCGGCCGGAGGCTCCGGTCGCGTTCCTCCCCACAACCTCCAAGCGGAGGAATCGGTCCTGGGTGCGTTGCTGCTCTCGCGTGACGCGATCGGTGTCGTCGGCGAGGCCGGACTGAACGTTCGTGACTTCTACAGCCCGGCTCACCAGCACATCTTCGACGCGGTGCGTTCGCTGTATTCCTCGTCCGGTCCGGTCGATGTGGTCACGGTGGCCGACGAACTTCGGCGCCACAACCTGCTCGATGAGCTCGGTGGCATCGAGCGCCTGAACGAACTCCAGAACGCCACGCCGTCGGTGTCGGGTGCAGAGCACTACGCCCGGATCGTCATGGACACGGCGCTCCTGCGTCGGCTCATCCACACCGCCGGCGAGATCACCGACCTCGCGTTCAGCGAGCCCGATGACGTCACCAAGGCGGTCGACCTGGCCGAGTCGAAGATGTTCGAAGTCGCCGAAGACAAGGTGGTCGACTCGACACGCGAGATCGGCGACCTGCTCAACGCCACGATGGACGAGCTCGAAGCCAACTTCGAGCGAGGCGACACGATCACCGGCGCAGCAACTGGCTACGACGATCTCGACGAACTGCTCTCGGGCCTGCAGCCCAGCACCCTCAACATCGTCGGTGCGAGACCGGCTATGGGCAAGTGCGTGGCGTGGTACACGCCGATGGTCGACCTGGAGACTGGCGACGTCGTCACCGCTGAAGAGTTGATGGAGCGCGCAACAGCACGAGGCCGTTTGCAGATGCATGCTCTCGACACTGACGGTCGCATCACCACCGCAGACGTGTCGGCGTGCCTCGATGACGGTGTCAAGCAGGTCTTCCGAGTGCGCACCCGATCGGGACGCGAAGTCGTCACCACAGCCACGCACCCGTTCCTAACCCCGAACGGTTGGACCCGGCTCGAAGAGATGAGTTCGGGCGACGATGTCGCTGTTCCGTCGCAGGTCGGCGTGTTCGGGAGCGATGACCTGCCGGGCGAAGTCATTGACCTGCTTGCTTTGATGCTTGGCGACGGGTGCGTGGCGCCGGGGCATACGAGCCCAACACTCACCACTGAACTCACCGCTGTCCGCGATGTTGCTGAAGCGGCGGCTCGATCACTCGGCACAGAACTCCGTGATGCCGGTCCGGCGGGCAAGGCCACGACGTGGCGGTTCTCGTCGGGCCATCGAGGGGGCAAACCCAATCCGGTGACCGAGTTGCTCCGCGCACATGGGATGTGGGACATCGGTGCGCACGGCAAGACGGTTCCTGAGGCCATCTTCCGGTTGCCGAAGGCGTCGCTTGTTCGATTCCTCAATCGCCTGTTTGCGACCGATGGCACGGCATGGGTCGCGTCCGCTGGGTATGCCCGCATCGGGTACGCCTCGGTGTCGAAGGAACTTGTCGACGGTGTCGCACACTTGCTCCGCCGGTTCGGCCTGCGGGTCAAGCTGCGTGAGCGGAGCATCAAGTACAACGGCGGCCGCAATACGGCCTACGAGATCGAGATCATGGACTCGGCGTCGCTGTTGTCGTTCGCCGACACAATCGGAATCCTCGGCAAGGCCGAAGCAGTTGACGCTGTACGTCAGCGTTCGCTGGCCGCGCTCAAGCACGACGAAGCACCCGACTACGTTCCGGCCGCTGTCTGGGACGACGTGCACAAGGCCAAGGGCGAGCTCTCCTGGGCAGAGATCAATCGGCGTGCCGGTCGGCCATCGAGCCACAACTGGCACGCCAGTCGTGGTGGCAAGTTGCGTCGGTCGACGGTGGCAGAGCTCGCCCATCTGCTGGACGATGAGCAGCTGCGTTGGTGGGCGTCGCCAGACGTCATCTGGGAGAAGGTGGTCTCGATCGATCCGCTCGGCGACGATCGCGTCATCGATTTCACCGTGCCAGACCTGCACAACTTCATTGCGGCTGACTTCTTCTTGCACAACACCGCGTTCGGCCTGGGCCTCGCCACGCACATCGCGAAGAACGAGTCGAAGCCAGCGCTCGTTTTCTCACTCGAGATGGGACACTCCGAGCTCACCCAGAGAATCCTGTCGAGTGAGGCCAAGGTCGACTCGACCAAGCTCCGCACCGGCAAGTTGACCGAGAGCGACTGGTCGAAGATCGGTCTCGCGGTCGGGCGTCTCGAAGTGCCGCTGTTCCTCGACGACAACCCGCAGGTCACCGTGATGGAGATCCGAGCCAAGGCGCGCCGTATCAAAGCCCAGCACGGCGGTTTGTCGCTGATCCTCATCGACTACCTGCAGCTCATGTCCGGCTCCGGCCAGTCCGAGAACCGTCAACTCGAAGTCTCTGAGATCAGCAGAAACCTGAAGGTCTTGGCTCGTGAGCTCGAAGTGCCGATCGTTGCGCTGTCCCAGCTCAGCCGTAACTTGGAAGCACGTTCGGACAAGCGTCCGATGCTCGCCGATCTACGTGAATCCGGTTCGTTGGAGCAGGATGCCGACGTCGTGATGTTCCTGTATCGCGACGAGGTCTACAACCCCGAGTCACCTGACAAGGGCTCCGCCGAAGTCATCGTGTCCAAGCACCGTGCCGGCCCGATCGGTACGAAGCGTCTGGTCTTCCTCGGCCAGTACACCCGCTTCGACAACGCCGCTCGCTCGATGTAGTGATGAGCGGCCTTGGGTGTCCGCTCTGACAGACCGGCCCATCGGAAAGTGAGCACGAACGCTTCGTGCATGCCAATCTGGAGACGTGCTGAATCGATCGGGTTTGTGCGCCGAACTGACGAGCCGGTGGGAAGCCGACAGCAATGTCGTCATCGTGCTGCGCGGCCCCGCTGGTATTGGGAAGTCACACACCGCCCACGAGATTGCTGACCGGCTGCAGGCCGCCGGACATCGGGTGGCGCGCTCGCACGGCGGGCCTGCCTCATACTCGTTGCCGTTTTCTGCACTCCTTCCATTGCTGCCTCGCGGGCACGCCCCGTTGGGCTCGGAACTGGAGTTGATGCAAGTCCTTCGAAACACGATCGCACCGGAGGGCGGTACCGGAACGCTCCTGATCGACGACATTGGATCGATCGACCAGAAGTCGGCCGCGTTGGTTGAGGTGCTCGCCCAATCGGGCGAAATCAGTGTGCTGGCCACGGAGCGCACGACGATCGACGGCACGGCGACAGATCACGCGCTGACGGCAACGATGGAATCACGATTCGACGTCGTCACGTTGTCCCCGATGACCGCCTCGGAAATGACCGAATTGATCGTCGATTGGGAGGGCGAAGGCGAGAGCGAATCAATGCGCTCCCTGATCGAGCTCTCTGGCGGGAACCCGCTCGTGATGCGCGAACTGTTCTCGGCTTCAGCCGATGCTCAGCAGGTCGAGCGAGAGGGCGGCCGATGGTCGATTGCGAGCGTCCGCGAGGCAACGGCATCGCTGGAACGTCTTGTCGATCTTCACCTGGGCCGCACCACTGAGCGCGAGCGCGATCTCCTTCTCGCCATCGCGATCGCCGGCGCTCTGCCTCGCTCGCTGGCTCGTCGATTCGACGCTGATGCCCTGGGTGGCCTCGAGCGCCGCAAACTCGTCGAGGACGAGCCGATACGTGTCGTCCATCCGCTGTACCGGGAGTCACTCATTGCGTCGTCCGACACCGAACGGCAATCCGAGCTGTTTGCGAAGATCTCCACGATCGCAGTTGACGACGACGGCGTCGGTCCCGAGCAGCTCGGTCGCTGGCTGCTTGTCGCTGGCGAACCTGTTCCACCGCGGATCGCTCGTTCTGGCGCTGCCGTAGCGTTCGGTTTCTGGGACAACGCTCATGCCATTGCGCTGCTGGGTCAGCTCGAGGAGCCAACTACCGATGATCTCGTGATGTTGGCATCAGCTCACGCCCGAAGTGGCGACACGGCGGACGCGTTGCTTGCCGCTGATCGAGCAGCGCAGGCCGCTGTCACGGACAAGGAGCGCGTCGATGCCGAGCTGATTCGCTCGCAACTCTGGTTCTTCCAGGTCGATCGACAGCACGACGCGGTGATCGCCATCATGACGCTGCGGGCGGAGGTCACCGATCCAGACCAAGCAATTCGGCTCGACGCTCTCATTGCCCGACACGCACAGATGGTCGGCGACGTCGAGTCGATCCGACGAGCGACGCAGTTGGCCCGCGAGGACGAGAGCTTGCGCGTCGATCAACGCATCCCGCTGCTGGTGACAGCAGCGTTCACCGAAGCCACCGTCGGTCACTTCGCGGACTCGATCGAACTCGCACGGGTTGGACGCGAGCTCTCACGCGATCTCATCGGATTCGACCAGCGCCAGCTCGCATTCACCGGCATCGTGACCGCGGTGTACGGCGGTGACGTCGAGGATGCAACACCATTGATTCTGGCCGGACGGAACCACTTTGAAGATGTCAAACACGGGTCGGCGGCATCGGCGTGGCTGGCCGCCGCTGCAGATGTCTCGCGTTTCAGTCTGCAGTTGCTGTCGGCCGATCAGCATCTGCTCGACGCGATCGGCGCAGTCGAGGAATTCGACGACCTCGGCATGAGGGCAATCGCCGCCGCTACGCGAACAGCATTTCTCGCCGAAACCGGACGCCCCGACGAGGCGGCGGCTCTCATGGCGCAGCTGACACCGGGTGACGTGCGCGCCGACAGCCGCAGTGGAGCGGCGATGGTTCGGCTTGCTGATCCGTCCGCGGCAGACGAGGTCGGTGCCCGGCTCGCAATGGAGTCCGCTCACCGATGTGTCGACATCTGGGCTGCGCTCATCGCCTACGAGGCGGTTCGGGTCGGTCCGGCGCCCCGCTCGACGACGGTGCTGACCGAACTGTGCGCTCCGATGGATGGCGCGTTGTTTCCGAACCTGCTGAGGCATGCGGTTGCAGTTGTCGATGGCGACGCCGACTCGGTCGGCGCTGCTGCTAATGCGCTCACCGCACACGGCTACCTCCTGTTTGCCTTGGACGCGCTCGCCGATCAAATCGGGTTGCTGCAGAAGCTCAACCTCACCAGCCTCGCGGGCCAGCGGCATGCGGTGGCGATGCATCTTGCGGGGCGCTGTGATCAGCCTGCATGGTTGCCCGTGATGCAGCGACTGAATCTCGTCGGCGCAGCCCTTGATGGGTTGACGCAGCGTCAACTCGACATTGCCCAGCGAGCAGCATCAGGAGCATCGAGCAAAGATCTTGCCGCGGAGTTGGGCGTGTCGGTGCGTACGGTCGACAACCATCTGAGCGCGATCTATCGCAAGCTTGATGTCTCCGGTCGTGACGAGCTCGCACGGATCATGGTCAGCCCGAACAGTCGATCGTGACCGTCCCGGCAATCTCGGTTGGTTCCACCACATCAGGCGATGTCACGGTGAACAGCACCTCGCGCTCGATCTGCAGCGTCGGCGCCGACTGATCGAAAAGGAATGCACCGGGCTCTTGGGTTTGAGTGTTCACGACCTCGCCGCCGGCAACCTGCTTGTGTTCCATGTAGAGGACGCCCTGTGGGCCGGTGATCGTGAGCCGCTCGTTGGTGAGCCCTTCGATCGGGGCAAATGCGTAGAACACGGTATGGCTGCCATTGCCATCGTTCAAGAAGAACTGCCCCGTCGGGCCGAATTCACGCTCGGCCAACGTGCAGTACAGCCCGTCGAGGTCATATTCAATGTCGCCTGCAACGGCGTGAATACTCCCCGGGGCGCCTTCGAACGCATTGACGTCTCCATTGACGTCGGTATTGCCCGTCTCGTTGGTTGGTTCGCTGACCGGGGTTTCGTTTCCTGCGGGTGCACCAACTTGTGATGTCTCCGCTGATGTTGCCTCGGCAGGCGATGAAACATCGGAGCCACCGCAGGCGGCGAGCAGCAGTGTCGCAACAGCACAACAGGTTGGAGGGAGCCAGGTCATGGTGCAATCTCGCCAATCGTGCTCGAGCCAACGATGAGTCCATCGACATCGATTGCGACGACGCGCCAGGTCATGGGCGCGGTGAGCGCGGGGCCTGCTGACAACGGTTCGAGGAGCGGGTACCCGCCAATCGGGACCGCCGACGTCGCCCCAGACCAGGCCCAGTACGGGCCGGCGCCCGGCAGGGAGACGGTGACTTCGTACTGGGCGGCGCCCTCAATGGGGGTCCATTCGAGCGTTGGGCGAAAGCCGAGACCTGACCCGAACGTCAGCAGGTCGACTCGGGCCAGCCCGAGATCGCCATACGTTTGAGCGCCGTCGGCGACAGCGGTCTGTGCTTGAGGTTCTGAGGACACCGGCACCGTTGGAGGTTCAGTCGCTGCTGTGTCCACATCTGACTCACTGTCCGTGTCAGGCGGTTGCGCCACTGTCGTCTCACCACTGTCGATCGGGGCGGGCGAGCTGATCGCCAGGTCGTCGTCTGACGTCGAGCAACCCGTGACCATGAGGACGGTGGCTGCTGCGATGCCGATCCAGCGTTGGTTCATGATTCGCCTCCTTGCGCACCGGCGTTCGTACTCGTCACGCTGCTGAAGTCGAACGTGTCAGAAGCGGCCGTCGCGATGAGCGTGTTGGCCGACGCGCTGTAGGCGGGGAGGTCGGTGAGCGTGGTGCCGTGGGCGTCCGGCTGGAGTTCCAAGTCGATCGCCACGCGGACGACACCTCCGACGTCTGCCTCGTGGCCTCTCTTGGCTTTGAGCACGCCTCCCTGGATGATCGAGGACTCTGCGAGGACGGTCTCAACCATCGCCTCGATCTCGTCACGGGAGGTCTGCTGTTGTTGTGGTGAACGGCTTGACCCTGCGCCGATGACTCCGGTGCGAACGGCGGCGGTCGTGAGCCGCCTCAGGCTTTGCCCACTGATCGCAGCACCACTGCGTGCGCCGAATCGGATCAGGCCTGCGACCGAGACTGTCGCCGGCGCGGACAGCTTCCGAATCAAGCCTTCGAACATCTCTTGTTCACACGAGCCCGCGTTGCGCGCCTCTGCTTGCGCCT
>JAJCXU010000218.1 GCA_029263275.1 Ilumatobacter sp. | reverse complement strand
GTCGTCTCCCAGCAGGCGAGGCGCCAGGAACCCGCCGTCGTCGCGTCACGGGCCGCGTTCAGTTATCTCGGGGTGATTGGCGTCGTCGCCCTGGCATCTGCGCTGGCGTCACTCGTGCTGTTTCTGTCGGCTCGGCGGCGGCTGCGTGCCCTGACGAGGGTGATGACCCACTCGATGGGTATGCCGGCAGGCCAGGCCGCACTCGTTTCAGCGATCGAACTCGCGGTGGTGCTCGTGCTTGCCGTCGGCGCCTCGTTCGCCGCAGTGCCACTCGTCGTGCGGCGGCTTTCCGCACGCTTCGACCCAGCACCGAGTCGACCGCCCGACGTACCCGTACTGGTGTCGTGGGGACCGCTCATCGCTGCGTCCGTGGCAGGAGCCGCATTGATTTGTGCCGCGGTCTGGTGGATGGAACGACGTGCAGCTCGGCGACCGGCAGGGGAGGTGCTTCGCGATGGTGGATGACCCGATCCTCCGATGCGACCACCTGGTCAAGTTCTACGACACGGCGGCCGGTCGGGTGCAGGCCGTGCGTGGCGTTGACCTCGAGTTGGACCGGGGAGTCACGGCCGCGGTCGTGGGGCCGTCAGGTTCGGGCAAGTCATCGCTGCTGCGAATGCTCGCTGGCCTGGATCGGCCCACCGCGGGGGTGGTGCTGCTCGACGGTGTTGACCTGTGGCGCCTGAGCGAACGAGACCGGGGGAGGGCGCGGGCTCGGTTGCTCACCCTCGTGCACCAGCGACCGAACGACAACCTGTTCTCCCACCTCACGGCCGAGATGCAGCTCGAACGCGTCGCCGGCCGCAACCAGGAAGCAGCCGTCGACCGCTGGCTGAGCGTTCTGGGGCTCGGCGACCAACGCTCACTGATGCCGCGGGAGATGTCTGGTGGCGAACGTCAGCGGTTGGCGTTCGCCCGCGCAGCTGTCGCCGGTCATCGGATGGTGATCGCGGATGAACCGACGTCGCAGCTCGATTCCGTGAACGCTGCGGCGGTGATGGACGCCGTCGACGCAATCGCCGAGCACGGTGTCACCGTCCTGATTGCAACCCACGACCGCCGCGTCCTCGAACGTGTCACCGAGGTGATCGCCCTGCGAGACGGTGCGGTTGCCACGGTTACGTCAGGCGGCGACCAGCTGTCGGTGATCGATCGTTCAGGCCGGTTGCAGCTGCCTCCCGAACTCCAGGCACGGTTCAGCGGTCGACGAGTCCGGCTGACCTGGTCGGACCCGGACGGCAATGTTGAGATCGAGGCGCCATGAATGAGCTGATACGCCTCGACGAAGCGACTCGAAGGTACCGATCTGCCGCTGAGATCGTTGTGGCAGTCGATGCCGTGACACTCGCAGTGCATGCCGGTGAAGTTGTCGGTCTCATTGGTCCGTCCGGATCCGGAAAGACGACCATTCTGAACCTGCTGCTCGGCTGGGAACAGCCCGACGCCGGAACCATGACGTCGAGCGTGACGACCCACGGTTGGAGCGGCGTGGCGGTCATCCCCCAAGAGCTGGGCTTGCTCCCCGAGTTGTCCGCACGCGAGAACGTCGAACTGGCCGCTCGGCTGGGTGGAGATCGACGCGTCGACGCCGTGGAGGCGCTCACATCACTGGGCCTCGGCGAGCTTCTCGATCGGTTTCCTGGCGAACTGTCGATGGGCGAACAACAGCGTGTCGCTGTGGCGCGAGCGATCGCGATGAGTCCTGCACTGATCATCGCCGACGAACCCACGGCGCATCAGGACGAACGACACTCCGATCTCGTGATCGACCAACTCGCACTCGTCGCCAAGCAGGGCGGAGCGGTCATCGTTGCCACCCACGATGCTCGACTCCTCGATCGCGTTGACCGCACGATCCACGTGCTCGACGGAAGCATTGTCGCCGCGCCAAGCCCGCGAACGAGAGGATGACCGCCGAGATCTGCTGTGTCCGTCAGGGTCCTCGGCTAGGTTCGGATTCTGCCGGCGTACGTCCCCCTCGCGCCCGCATGGTGGAGTCAGTGAAGAACGAACCGAACTTTGGACCAGCATCGAAGATGCGCATCGACCGACTGGTCGCCGCACTGGCTGAACCGAGCCCGAAGCGGTTCGGACTCGGCACCGACCGTGTCCAAACCCCTGCTGCAACCGTCGAACGTGTGTGGCCGTTGGCGACTGTTGCCGGCGTCTCTCGCCTCGCTGACGTGACCGGCCTCGACGATGTCGGCATCCCTGTGTGGTGCGCGATGCGTCCCGTCTCGACCAACCTCTCGGTCTCGCAGGGAAAGGGCGCTACCGACGACGCTGCCCGCGCATCTGCCGTCATGGAATCGCTCGAGATGTGGCACGCCGAGCAGCATTTCGCTCCAGTCATCACCGCGACACTGACCGAGCTGCTCGAACGCGGCGAGACCGTCGCTGACCTCGCCCGGATTGGTCGCTACTCCACCGAATCGGGCGAGCCGTGCAACGAACTCGACCCGTCGTCGCCGACGCGTTGGACGGCAGGCCTCGAGCTGATCTCCGGCAAGCACGTGCTGGTGCCGTACGAGGCCGTTCACTGCGACGGCAGCCTCCCTCTCCATCCCACCGAAGGGGTGTTCCTCCGTGGGTCAAATGGTCTTGCGTCGGGGAACTGCCGGACCGAGGCGGTGCTGCACGGTCTCTACGAATTGGTCGAACGAGAACACCTCCGTCAGGGGTTCGACGGAGTCGACGAAGACGACGTGTTCGGCGGCGTCAGGTTCAGCGCCCCGCGCCGCATCGACGCCGCGTCGATCGACGACCCAGTACTGCGTGACGTGCTCGGCCGCTTCGAAGCTGCTGGCATCGATGTGGGCCTGTTCGACGCGACGGGCAGCTGCGGGCTGCCGACCGTGATGGCCGTGACCCACGTCAAAGAGTCCAGCGAACTCGCTCACCTCAACACGGTTCCGTCAGGGTTCGGGTCCGGTACCCACCTGTCGAGGGTCATCGCAATTGCGCGGGCCGTGACCGAGGCGGCGCAAGACCGGGCGACCGTGATCGCTGGATCGCGCGATGACATCCCCAGAGAGTTGTACACGGATTGGGCTTGGGAGAGTGAGCAGACACGCAAGCTGCTCGAAGCACCATCCACCGTGCAGTTCACCGACCTGCCCAACTGGTCATTCGACGATCTCCGCGACGACCTCGCAACCGCTGTGGCGCAGGTTCGCGCCGCAGGCTTCGACCAGATCATCGCGTGCGACATGAGTCTGAGCCCGGAACAGGCCACCGAGTTCCTCGGCGACGGTGCAACGTCGGCCGCCGCAGTCGTGAAGATGGTCGTGCCCGGAACACGTATCGATGAACTGGAGCCACCAGCACCGTCGCCGCTGCCCGTCGTCCCTGCGGGTGTTCCCGGAGGCGACGCATCTGGCCTTGATCTCGACGCGGTCGCCAGAACGGGAATCGCAGTGTTTGCGGGCCCAACGCTCCCCGGTGACCTGGGCCGTGACCTGATCGAGGCAGCCTGGCTCCCACCAGCGGAATGCGGAGATGTGTGGCGAGTGGTCCGGGCGGGGGCGCGCACCGTCGTCTTGATCGACGGACGGTATGCCTCGGTGCCAGCGCCATGGCACAAAGAGATCCACTGGGCCATGGCCAATGGGGTCGAGGTCATCGGGGCGTCCTCAATGGGCGCGCTGCGAGCCGCCGAGATGCATCCCTTTGGGATGGTCGGTGTCGGACAGGTGTTCACGATGTACCTCAACGGCGCCATCACTGCTGACGACGAAGTCGCCATCGCGCACGGCGATGCGTCAACCGATTGGATGCAGTTGAACGACACGCTCGTGGACTGCAGGATCATCACCGACGCTGCCGCGGCTGCCGGCGTCATCACCGCCGACGAGGCAGCGGCCGTCGTGGCAGACCTGAAGTCCACCTTCTACCCGCACCGTCGGCTCCGAGAGAGCGCTCGCCGGCTCCTTGGCGACATCGCCGGTGAGGCACTGTTCGAGTACTCGCGAGCGATGCCGCGTCCGAAACAGAGCGACGCACTGCTCGCACTCGCGCTGGCCGCCGATGGTGCGTCAGCGTCGCCGACACCGCCGTTCGCTGACTCGTCAGCCTGGGGTCTCGTCATGCGGACCGAGGAGGAGTGGCCGGAACGCTGACGGCCAGTGTTGGGCTCCATCGTTCGACGGCGATCTCATGGACGATCGATTCGGCGCACGCAGCTCCCTCGGCTGCCGCTCCAACGACACCGCTGAAGCCAGTCTTCGCGTCACCCACCACGTAGAGACCGCCGATGTTCGTTCCGCCGGTGTCGCCCACGTCGAGTGCGGTGGTTCCCCAGTCGGTTGACGAGCTGGTGACACCGAGGGACTCGGCGAAGACCATGAGGTCGTCGGTCCACATCCGAATCATCGGCGCGTAGTGGGCGGCGCTCTCCCCGCCGAAGAGCGCGAGCCGCTCACCACGATGTTCGAATCCGTCGCCGAGGACCACCTCGAACCCCTTCGCGGTCTGGCGCGTCGAGACGACCGTGTCGTTGAGGTAGCGGACCGTGCCATACGTGGCGAGCTGTTGTTTCGCGATCGCGACCAGCTCGGTCGGGTGGACGTCATCCCGGGTGAGGAAGCCGTGCGATGCAGTCGTGACGGCGTTGCGTGGGGACTCTGCATTCACGATCGTTGCGTCGAGCAGGGCGCGGCCAGCGATGAGCGCAGCGCTCATCCCGGCGGGACCGCCGCCGATGATGACGAGGTCAAGAGGTGGTGTGTCGGTGGTGATCATGGCGGTACTCCGTTCTCTCCGGTCGGGTTTGACCGTCGGTCATTCGAGTATGACCGATGGTCATTCGATCCACAACCCCGGTACGATGTGCGCTGTGGCACCCTCTGTCGAACCCCAACCCGAAGGACGGTTTCAGACGCCTGAGGTCCGACGTCGTCAGATTCTCGACGCCGCCGCCCGGCTGGCTATCGAGGGAGGTCTCGCCAACACGTCGATGGCGCGTGTCGCGGAGGCCGCCGGGATTGCGAAGGGCTCGATCTATCTCCAGTTCGCCTCACGACAGGAGCTGCTCGCTGGTCTCCAAGCCGACCTCTGGTCGCAAATGCTCGAACGACCCACGGAGATCGTCGCCGATT
>JAJCXU010000217.1 GCA_029263275.1 Ilumatobacter sp. | reverse complement strand
ATGAAGATCGACACGAACAGTGCCACGCCGCCGAACCCGAGGAGAATGTTGCCGATGATGTTGATCTCATCGGTGAACTCTGCGGTGGTCTCGGCAAGCACGGTGGCGTGATCGGCGACGTCGACCGTGGGGAGCGCTGTTGCGATCGCGGCCTGGACGTCGGCGACGACCGCGCTGTCGGTGACTTGGACGCTGACGTTGTCGACGCCGTCGACGCCGAACAGCTCGCCTGCCTCGGCGGTGTTCATTTGCATGAGCACAGCGCCGAGCGTCGAGTTGTCAGCGCCGAACGAGGACGTGCCTGACAGGGTCAGGTTGGTCCGGCCACTCGGGACGATGAATTCGTATGTGTCGCCGATCACGAAGCCGTGCTCGGCAGCCGACGCGAAGTCGACCGTGAACTCACCAACTGCTGGCGGCGAACCGTTCACGAGGCTGAACGGACTCAGCTGTTCGTTGTCGACCCAGTTGTACGCCAACTGCGGTGGCCCCTCGGTGGTGATGAAGTCACCGTTGGGTTTCATCGGGCGGACGGCGTCCGACGGGGCTTCGATGACGGCGACTGCCTCGGCGACGCCCTCGATGGCGGCGACGTCGTCGACAGTGGACATGGGCAGGGCCGGGGCGTCACCGAAGTCGGTGATGTTGCGGACTTCGAGGTCCACGCCGGCAGTGATGTCTTCGGACACGTCGGTGAAGCTGGAGCGCAGTCCGTCGCCGAGCACGAATGCGGAGACAACGAACGCAACAGCGAGGGTGACGCCGAAGGTGGTGAGGGCGAAACGAACTTTGTTTGCCAGGAGGTTTTTGATGGTGAGTCGAAACATGATCAGGGTCCAATCGGAGAGAGTGCGGGAGAGAGTGCGGGTGAGAGTGCGAGTGCGTGAGGTGCGTGTGTGGAAGGGAGCGGCTCAGTTGCTGAGCCGGCGCATGTGGTCGAGAACGCTGTCCGGAGTCGGCTCGAAGAGCTGATCGGTGATCCGGCCATCGGCCAGGAAGACCACGCGGTCGGAGTAGCTGGCTGCGACCGGATCGTGGGTGACCATCACAATGGTCTGGCCGAGGTCGCGGACCGCGTGGCGCATGAACGCCAGGATCTCCGAACCGGTCGTGCTGTCGAGGTTGCCGGTCGGCTCGTCGGCGAAGATGATCTTCGGACGTGATGCCAGCGCACGAGCAACAGCAACACGCTGCTGCTGGCCGCCGGACAGTTCACCCGGTCGGTGGTTGAGGCGATGTGCGAGTCCGACAGTTTCGACGACGTTGTCAACCCACGCCTGATCGGGCTTGGTGCCAGCGAGGTCCATCGGAAGCGTGATGTTCTCGATCGCGCTCAGTGTCGGCACCAGGTTGAATGCCTGGAAGATGAACCCGAGCTGGTTGCGGCGCAACAGCGTCAGCTGCTTCTCGCTGGCATTGGCGATGTCGACATCGCCGACAGTCGCCGAACCGCCGCTCAAGCGATCGAGGCCGGCCATGCAGTGCATGAGGGTCGACTTACCTGAGCCGGATGGGCCCATGATCGCTGTGAACTGGCCGGCGGCGAAGTCGACGTCGACGTTGTCGAGTGCGAGCACTTCGGTGTCGCCGGAGCCGTACACCTTGGTGGCGCCTCGGGCCGAAGCTGCTGCGATGAGCGTGTCCGGTGCGGCGGGGGAATCGAGGAGGAGTGTCATTGGAATATCTCTTTCGTTGTTGTGTTTGATGTGGGGGTTGATGTGTCGTTGTGACACTTTCAATATTGAAGAATCGAGGCGATCAGGTCGTCCGGCGAAGGCGTGATCCTCCGTCCACCGAACGACTCCTCGCTGGCAGACGTCCGTCATCACAACGGCGGACGATCAGGCCGAGCGGTGTCAGACCTTCGTGCGAACGCGTGTCGAGATGACGAGGGTGACGACCGCGATCGCGGCGCCGATCACAGCGTCGGTGACGAAGTGGTGGCCGGTGACGATCACGACGAAGGTCGTGATGATCGGGTGGAGCACAGCAGCCGTCCTGACGACTCGCCGCGACGAGAACTGCCAGACGCCGTAGGCGACGAGGATCGCCCACGCAACGTGCATCGACGGCATCGCGGCGAATTGGTTGGCGCTCTCGCTTCCGGCGAGGGCGTAAGGATCAGGCCCGAACGCCGAACTCGCGTCGACGAACCCCGGCAGCATGCGCGGTGGCGCCATCGGGATGACGAAGTGAACGACCAGCGCAACTGCGGTGCACCCGATGATCGAGTTGCGGACGACGGGGAAGACGGTTGAGCGCCTGCACCAGAAGGCAAGACCCAACACCGTCAGCGTCAGCGGGAAGTGCAGGAGGTAGTAGGTGTTCGCCGCGATCATCGCCTGCGGCCAAGCAATGGCTGCCTGAACTGCCTGCTCGATGTCGATGCCGAGGGCAGATTCGACCGAGAGCAAACGTGATGCGTTCCCGAGGGCGGCGAGCTCGGTTTCACCCTTGAGGTTCCTGACGATGGCGTAGACCGACCAGAGTGCTGCCAGCAGCGACAGGTTGGTCAGCCAGTCAACCCGGCCTCGACTCGCGGGAACGGTGCTGAGCCCTGCGTCTGCTGGCTGAGTGAATGACTCGACGGTGATGGTCATGGCGGTGCCTTCGTACTCGGGGTGGACGTGGTCCACTCTCAAGACTCAAGACCTCCACGTCGTCCGCCGCAGGCGTGATCCGACATGCGTCGATCGTCGGACTCCAGCGCGCTCGATGCCCCCTGAATGGTGAGCCGACATCATCCAAATCGCTGTGTGGCTGCGACCCCCGACGGACGAAGCCTCCGGATCGGGTCATCACATCGGGGGAACGCGCATCAGCCCATTGCCGGAAGGCCGACCGGCGGCAACCCACTAGTTTCAGCTGCATGCACGGACAGCCGAGTCGTTTGACGCGAGCGATCAAACGACTCACCGCAGATCAGCACTTTCAGGCCGATGCCTTGTTTGCGACGCTCATCGGCGTCATCAGCATCCTCGAAGCCTTGGAACCTGAGGCGAAGCTCGACGTCGCTGGTGCCGACACCTTCGCCTACATCACCGTCGTGTTCGCCTCCGCAGCGCTGCTCCTTCGTCGGCACTTCCCGTTCACCGTCTTCACCATCACAACGGTTTCGCTCGCGGTCTTCTACATCCGCGGTGGCGGCAACTTCCTCTCGCTCCTCGGCCTCTCTGGCTTCTACGCTGTCG
>JAJCXU010000216.1 GCA_029263275.1 Ilumatobacter sp. | reverse complement strand
CGTCATCGGTCCCCGCATCGTCGATGACGACACCACTGGTTGTCATGCTCAGGTCGCCCGGCCACGCGACGTCCGCCGTCGATGCCTCATCAAGCCAGACCTCGTAGCGGAACGACACGGTGTCGCCCTCGACGAAGAGCGGGAGCGCGTCACCGGCATCAGGGTCGGCGTCATCATGTGACCCGTCAGGTGCCAGTCCCGCAGCAGCTGATGGCGAATGAGACGGCAGGGTGCCGCGCTGCGCATTGATCCACGTCGGGTGGCCAGTCGAGGAGACCGTCTTGCGAAGGTGGACCTCGGCGTCGACAACATCGACCGTGCCGGTCTCTGAGGCGAGGCCCAATTCAGACCAGTCTCCGGGGAGCGTTCCGCTTGGTCCGGCGGGACTGATCGATTCACGACGATGCCGATAGCCAACCCGGTGACCGGCGAGTGCAGCCGACACCTCGAAGGCTGCCCAGCCCGTGGTCGTTCCATCCAGCAAGCCGGAGCGGGTCTCGACCACCAGCGGGGTCCCTGCCGCCGCCGGGTCGACGGTCAGGTCGAAGAGTTCAACGCTGACCGTGGCGGTCTCCCCGGCGAGCAGCCCGCTGACCACGATGGCATCGCTGACCGTCGATCCGATCGCGGGCGTGTCGTCAGAGATCTGCGATGTGATGTCGATGTTCGGCGCAATCTTGAGTCGAGTGACCTGCGGGAGACCGGCGGTGATGCTGTTCTGGCTGCCGGCAGTCACGTCACGCAACGGACGGGCAACACCTGCCGTCGTCACCGTCACCTGACGACCCACTGTCGTCAGATCGTACGAATCGGTCGGAAGCGGGCGATTCGTAGCCGTCACGGCGACGACAGGTGTTCCCGCCACGATCTCAATCTCGACGCCGGCTGCGACATTCGCCGAACGATGATCGAACGCCGCCGACCAGGCTTCGGCCTCGACGTCGATCGACGACATGATGCCTGCGACGCCAGCATGCGGAGCCAGTGTCGTGACGATCTCGTCGAGGATGTCGTTGTCGTTGATATCGGGGATCGGGACGCCGTTGCGGTTCGAACGGTCGCCAGGCGATCCGAGGAAGTGGGTGTAGAGGTTCAGTGCGGCGCCAACATCTGGGTCGGCGGTCGCACCCCAGCGCCACTGGGCATACGACAGTTTGGTGAGGGCCTTGTCAGAACCCGCGAAGGCGCTGCGGTCGGCGACCCACGTGCTCGCGGCGTCAGGGCTGTTCGCATTGTGGAAGTCGCCGCAGTATCCGGAGATGCCCAGTCCGTCGAGTGTGATCCGATACGAACCGGTGAATCCCGGTTGATGCCAGACCCGGTCGGTACCAGCCCACGGCCCACCATTTCCCGGTCCGAACGAATCCGGGGGCGGCGACCCCGCTGCGTCGGTGACGGTCCATGCCATGTCGACGTGGCCAGCATGACGTACAGGTGCGGCTGCGACCGGAATCTGGACGACCAACAAGACACCCACCACGACGCCCGCGGCCGCCATCGTTCTCCACCGTTTGCTCATCGCTGTTCCTCGTCTCCGACGTCGGAACCGCGCGCAGGCAGGCCAGCCCCACCACGTCGATCAACGGTCCGCTACCACTGCAGTGGGCGGCCGGACGGAATCTGAGGAACGCAGCAGCGTCGACCCGTGATCGGGTCGGATCAGAGCGGGTTGGTGATGGCGCCGGTCTCGGCACCTTGCACGAGGCGGGCGTACTTGCCGAGCACACCGGTCGTGTAGCGCGGCGCGTTGGGCTGCCAGCCCTGCTTGCGGGCTGCGAGGGTGGCATCGTCGACTTGCAGATCAAGCGTCTTGCTCGGCACGTCGATCAGAATCGAGTCACCTTCTTCGATCAACGCGATCGGTCCGCCATCGGCTGCCTCGGGAGCGACGTGACCGATGCAGAAGCCCCACGTACCACCGGAGAACCGGCCATCGGTGATCAGTGCGCAGTCGCCACCTCGGCCTGCGCCTTTCAGCGCACCGGTGATTGCCAGCATCTCACGCATGCCGGGTCCGCCCTTCGGACCTTCGTAGCGAATGACGATGACATCGCCGGCGTTGATCTCGCCTGCGAGGACCGCATCCATTGCGTAGGACTCGTCGTCGAAGACGCGAGCCGGGCCCTCGAAATGCATTTGGTCGGCCGACAGCCCGGCAACCTTGACGACCGAGCCATTCGGCGCCAGCGATCCGGTGAGGATGTTGAGGCCGCCCTCGTCGTGGATCGGCGTCTCGACCGGATACACCACGACGCCGTCGGGCGCAGGAAGATCCATGGCAGCGAGGTTCTCCGCCATGGTCTTGCCCGTGACCGTGAGGCATTCACCGTTGAGCATCCCGTGGTCGAGCAGGTGCTTGAGCACCATCGGAATTCCGCCGACCTTGTCGAGGTCGCTCATGTGGAACTTGCCGCCGGGGGTCATGTCGGCGATGTGGGGCACCTTGTCGGCAATCCGGTTGAAGTCGTCCAGTTCGAGTGCGACACCGGCCTCGTTGGCAATCGCCAGGAGGTGCAGCACGGCATTGGTCGAGCCGCCCAACGCCGACGTCAGTGCGATCGCGTTCTCGAAGGCGGCCTTGGTCATGATCTGGCGGGGCGTGATGCCGAGGCGGAGCTGGTTGACCACGGCCTCGCCCGCGAGCCGCGCGTCGACTTCGCGACGCGAGTCGATGGCCGGTGGCGAGGCCGAACCCGGCAGGCTCATGCCGAGCGCCTCGGCGATCGAGCTCATCGTGTTGGCGGTGAACATGCCGCCACAGGCACCCTCACCCGGGCAGGCGTTGACTTCGATGTCGCGCAGTTCCTGATCGCCGATCGTGCCGGCCGCATGGGCACCGACCGCCTCGAAGACGGACGTGATATCGAGCGCCTTGCCGTTGAGTTCACCCGGCATGATCGAGCCGTTGTAGACGAACACCGACGGGAGGTCGAGGCGCGCCGCCGCCATGAGCATCCCAGGGATCGACTTGTCGCAGCCAGCGAGGCCGACGAAGCCGTCGAGACGCTCGGCGTGCATCACGGTCTCGACGGAGTCGGTGATGACTTCGCGCGACACCAGTGAGGCACGCATCCCCTCGTGACCCATCGAGATGCCGTCAGACACGGTGATGGTGCCGAATTCCATCCCGTAGCCGCCGGCCGCGTTGACGCCGGCCTTGGCGTGCTCGGCCAACTTGCGCAGCGTCATGTTGCAGGGCGTGACCTCATTCCATGAGGACGCGATGGCGACCTGCGGCTTCTCCCAGTCGTCGTCACCCATGCCGATCGCGCGCAGCATTGAGCGCGACGGCGCCTTCTGCATGCCATCGGTGACGTCGCGCGAGCGCGGCTTGATGTCGACAGGGGTGTTGCTCGAAGAGTTGTCGGTCGCTGACATGTTGCCCAGGATAGTGCGACGTGTCGACGCCGGTCCTGGTGCTCAGGGCACCGGTATGACGGTTCGAACGCCATGCCTGGCGGTTTCACTGCGTGGTGTTGCCCGAGTCGGGTCAAACGCCTGAGGCGTCCGCGCCGAGCGACTACATTCTCCAGCAGTGCCTCTCTCTCGACGACGACGTTCGGAGGGTCCGACACCGTTGGCAGACATCGCTGGCAAGTCCGACCTCGTTCTCACCACGCGCACCTGGATGGAGCGCACGGTCGCCAACGTCGCCTTCGACAGCTTCATCTTCGGCCACGACCTCCTGTGCACCGAACCGAGCGAAGGCGAGGATCGAGGCGCCCTCGAACGCGGCACGCGGCCTGACGGCGTCACACTCGCCGTTGGGTCGATGCCCTGGCGGGCGACCAACGTGCCATGGATCGCCGTCCAGTCCAAGCGGGGCGGCAACCATCTGGAACTCGACGCACTCGCGGACGCCTCGAGTGCCAATCTCGGCTCCCGCCTGGTCGGCCACGCCCGGTTCGATGAGGTGTTCGACCTCGATGCCGACGACGACGCGATGGAACTGGTCCGGTCGGTACTCACCGACGAACTGTGCGACTGGGCAGTCGACGCCGACAATCGTCATGGCCCGCTGACCGTCGTCTTCGACGGACCCGATGATGAATCGAGCAACTCGGCTGAGCACGAAACGGCCGTCTTCGTGGCGCGTGAAGTCGACGACGATGACGATGCGTTCGTCGAAACGATGGCCGTCACCATCGATCTCGTGACGGAGTTGCTGCGCTCCACTCAAGACTGAAGATGGCGATGACCTGAGATGCCGTTTCCGGCAGGGTCGCCGACTACTTCGACCTCGACGCGAACGACTGAGGTGCTCATGGGTCCAGCACTGCTCGCGGCGAGTCCGCACCCCCGGACACTCGCGATCATCAGCGGCACGATCCTCGTCGTCAGGATGGTCGTGGCACAGTTGTTCTTTGCGCCCAAGCAGCGGCGCCTTGACTCAGGGCTTCTTTGCGTTGAGCAGTGCGGTGACGGCCTTGCCGTCAGCTTGGCCCTTGCTGGCCTTCATCACGGCACCGACCAGTGCGCCCATCGCCTTGCCCTCGCCCGCGCAGAACTTCTCCCACGCATCGGGTTGGGCTGCGATTGCCTGGTCGACCATCGCCTCGAGATCAGAGTTGTCCATTGCTTCGAAGCCCAGTTCGGCAGCAATGGCTTCAGGGTCGATATTGCCGGACTCGATCATCGCCGCAACGATGGTCTTGGCCTGACTGGCGGTGACCGCACCGGACGACTCCATCGTTGACAGCGTCGCAAGACTCCCGGCGGGCACCTGTTCGGCCAGCTCAGGAGCTTCCTTCACATGCTTCAGAGCCACACCCGCGTCACCGCCGAGCTTCGCTGCTTCCATCACGTACTCGTCCTGCCCACGCTCGGCAACGACCATGATGGCTTCGCTGTTCGTCGCCTGACCTGTCGCGTCGGCGAGAATTGCGCGCCGCTCGGCTGGCAACACCGGCAGTGCGCCTCGCACCCGCTCGATCCATTCGATGCCCGGGTCGACGACCACGAGGTCCGGCTCAAGGAAGTACCGGTAGTCGTCGGCGTCTTCCTTCGACCGCAACGTGTGCGTGCGTCCGTCATTCTCGTCCCAATGGCGTGTCTGCTGGACGATCGTCTCACCGGCTTCATGCAACGCGATCTGACGAGTTGCCTCGTACTCGATCGCGCGGCCCAGCGAGCGAACCGAGTTGACGTTCTTGATCTCGCAGCGCGTGTTGAAGTCTTCGCCGGGCTTGCGCACGCTGACGTTCGCGTCGACGCGCATCGAGCCCTCTTCCATCTTGGCGTCTGATGCTCCGACGGCGACGAGGATCCCGCGCAACTCGGTGACGTATGCCTTGGCCTGCTCGGGGTGGCGAATGTCGGGACGACTGACGATTTCGACCAACGGCACACCTGCCCGGTTGAAGTCGATCAACGAGTAGTCGGAACCGTGGATGCGCCCGCCGGAACCGCCCACGTGGGTCGACTTGCCGGTGTCTTCTTCGAGATGACCGCGTTCGATGCCGACGCGGAACCCGTCCGGCAGGTCGAGCCAGCCGTCGATGTTGATCGGCTCGTCGTATTGGCTGATCTGGTACGCCTTCGGCATGTCCGGGTAGAAGTAGTTCTTGCGGGCGAAGGTCGACTTCTGCACCGTGCAGTTGAGTGCGAGCCCGAGGCGCATCGCCAACTCGACGGCCTGGCGGTTGAGGACGGGCAGCGCGCCGGGCAGTCCGAGCGTGACCGGGTCGATGTTGGTGTTCGGCTCGTCGCCAAAGCGGTTCGGCGACGCCGAGAACAGCTTGGTGCGCGTGGCGAGTTCGACGTGGACTTCGAGGCCGACGACCATCTCCCACTCACCGTGCATCCATCGCTCGTGCTCGTCGTTGGACGGGTGGTAGGCGTCGTCGTTGACGTAGGTGATGCTCATGATGCGCTCCCGGTCTGGGTGGCGGCGCCGGAACCGGCTGATCGTGGCGGCGCACTGCGTTCGAGCGTGGCGCCGACTTGGAACATGATGTCGTCCTTGAGCGCTGGTGCGAGCACCTGTACGCCGATGGGCAATCCGTGATCGCCCGTTCCGAATGGCACGCTCATGCCAGGGTGCCCGGTGAGGTTGGACGGGATGGTGTACGTGTCGCACAGATACATCGCCAGCGGGTCAGAGGCCTTGTCGCCCATTTCGAAGGCGACGGTCGGCGACGCCGGGGTCAACAGCACGTCGGCCTTTTCGTAGGCCGCGGCGAAGTCGTTGGCGATGAGACGGCGCACCTTCTGCGCTCGCCCGTAGTAGGCGTCGTAGTAGCCGGCCGACAGGGCATACGTGCCGAGCATGATGCGCCGCTTGACCTCGGCACCGAACCCATCGGTGCGCGTGGCCATGTACATCTGGTTGGTGTCGGGGGCAGCGGTGCGCATCCCGAACCGCACGCCGTCGAATCGGGCGAGATTGCTCGACGCTTCCGCCGGCGCAATGAGGTAGTACGCGGTGAGGCCGTAGCTGAACGCCGGCACTTGCACGTCGACGATCTCGGCACCAGCGGCGCGGAGCGCATCGAACGCCTCTTCGAGGCGCTGTTCGACGTCTGGGCTCGCTCCGGATGGAAGGTCGGTGATCCGGCCGACGCGCAGTCCGGCAACCCCGAGTTCGAGGGTGCGGCTGAGGTCGAGCGGCCCCTGCTGGATGCTGGTCGAGTCGCCCGGGTCATGGCCAGAAATCGCCTCGAGCGCAACCGCGGCATCGGCGACCGAGTGTGCGAAGGGACCGATCTGGTCGAGGCTCGAGCCGAACGCGATGAGACCGAGTCGACTCACGGCG
>JAJCXU010000215.1 GCA_029263275.1 Ilumatobacter sp. | reverse complement strand
CACCATTAGTTTCGGCGCGACGGGCTGATACTTGAGCAGGAACTTGAGGATTTCCTGCCAAACCGACGACACTGGCGACATGACTGACGCGAGCAAGACCCCGACCGAGCGGGTGACACGCGACCGACCGTGGATGATGCGGACCTACTCGGGCCACTCCACCGCGGCGGCGTCGAACGAGCTCTATCGCACCAACCTGTCGAAAGGCCAGACCGGCCTGTCCATTGCGTTCGACCTCCCCACGCAGACCGGCTACGACCCCGACGACCCGATGGCGCGCGGTGAAGTCGGCAAGGTCGGCGTGCCGGTCGCGCACCTCGGTCACATGCGCACCCTGCTCGACCAGATTCCACCCGGACAGATGAACACGTCGATGACGATCAATGCGACCGCAGCATGGCTGCTCGCGCTGTACGTCGCCAATGCCGAGGAACAGGGCGCGACATCGCAAGAACTGCGCGGAACGACGCAGAACGACATCGTGAAGGAGTACCTGTCGCGCGGCACTTACATCTTCCCGCCCGCGCCGTCGCGTCGGCTGATCGTCGACATGGTCGCCTGGTGTGCTGAGCACGCACCCAAGTGGAATCCCATGAACGTGTGCTCGTACCACCTGCAGGAAGCCGGCGCGACGCCAACGCAAGAAATCGCGTACTCGATGGCCACGGCCATCGACGTGCTCGACGCGGTGCGCGCCTCCGGCCAGGTCTCCGACGAACAGTTCAGCCAGGTGTTCGGTTCGATCTCGTTCTTCGTGAACGCCGGTATCCGGTTCGTCGAAGAGGTCTGCAAGCTCCGTGCCATGACCGACATGTGGGAGCAGATCGGTCGCGAACGCTACGGCGTCACCGACACGAAGGCGCTGCGCTTCCGCTACGGCGTCCAAGTGAACTCGCTCGGGCTCACCGAAGCCCAGCCCGAGAACAACGTGCAGCGCATCGTCCTCGAGATGCTCGCCGTCACCTTGTCGAAGAATGCCCGCGCCCGTTCGGTGCAGTTGCCCGCGTGGAACGAAGCACTCGGCTTGCCGACACCATGGGATCAGCAGTGGTCGTTGCGCATGCAGCAGGTGCTGGCATTCGAGACGGACCTGCTCGAGTACGGCGACATCTTCGACGGCTCGACGGTGATCGAAGCGAAGACCGCTGAGCTGCGTGCGTCTGCGGAAGCCGAACTCGACGACGTGCTCGAAATGGGCGGAGCGTTCGAAGCCGTCGAGACGCTGAAGTCGCGGCTCGTGTCCTCGATGGCGCTGCGCACACGGCGCATCGAGTCGGGCGAGCAGACGGTCGTCGGCGTCAACGACTTCCGCGAAACCACCGACTCGCCGCTCGGCGGTGAAGGCGCGATCCTCAAGGTCGATCACGCCGTCGAAGCGGAGATGGTCGCCGACGCCGAGGCGTGGCGTGCTGCCCGCGATCAATCGGCGGTCGACGCCGCACTTGTCGATCTCCGTGCTGCTGCCGAAGGCGGCGACAACGTGATGCCTGCGTCGATCGCGCTGGCCAAGGCAGGTGGAACGACCGGCGAGTGGGGCACCTTGATGCGCGACGTGTTCGGGGAGTTCCGCGCTCCGACCGGCGTAGCCGGCGCCACCGGTTCAGCCACCGGTCTCGGCGAGGTCGTCGCGTTCGTGAAGTCGATGGCCGGCGGGCCGCCGAAGTTCCTCGTCGCCAAACCCGGCCTCGATGGTCACTCGAACGGTGCCGAACAGATCGCCGTCGCCGCCCGCGACTCGGGCATGGAGGTCGTGTACTCCGGCATCCGGCTCACTCCAGAACAGATCGCCGCGTCGGCTCGCGACGAGGACCCCGACGTGATTGGGCTGTCGATCCTCTCGGGCTCGCACCTCAACCTCGTTCCCGACGTGCTCGACCATCTCAAGGCAATGGGCGTCGATACGCCCGTGGTCGTCGGCGGCATCATTCCCGAAGATGACCGACCACGACTACGCGACATCGGAATCGCGGCGATCTACACGCCGAAGGACTACGAGATTGCCACCATCATGCGCGACATCGCCGAACTCGCCGTCGCCCACCGCGCCGACTGACAAGTCACTGATGGCTCACTGATGGCTGCATCCCAGTACCTGTTCTCCGACGAGATCGTCGCACGTGTTCGTCGCGAATTCGGCGACGACGCCGACCGGGTGATCGCCGAACTCGACCGGCTCCCCGACGCACGCCAGCGGGACCGGGACCGACTGCCCCGAGCCGTGCTCGACTTGGCCCTGCGCGACGTCAGCGCCGTGGTCGGGCTTGTCGAGCAGGCGCTCATCGACTGGCGCGACCTGCTGACCTGGGTCGACGACGTCTGAAGCCTCGCGGCTTCAAGGATCCGTCAAGAAGTGAGGACTCCCTCACCGGCGGTGAGGCCACATCTACACTTCGGACGTGGCCAGCAACATCACTCCCGTCGTCGAGGCGCTCATCGACAACGTCGACACGGTGGTGCGCGGCAAACGCCACGAGATCCGTCTCGCGTTGTGTTGCCTGCTCACGGAGGGCCACCTCCTGCTCGACGACGTACCCGGCACCGGCAAGACCAGCCTGGCCAAGGCGATCGCGAACTCGATCTCCGGCTCGTGGAAACGCGTCCAGTTCACGCCAGACCTGCTCCCCACCGACATCACCGGTGTCATGGTCTACGACCAGAAGTCAGGCACGTTCTCCTTCCGCGAGGGCCCAGTCTTCACCAACGTGCTCATCGGCGACGAAATCAACCGCGGGAGCCCGAAAACCCAGGCAGCACTGCTCGAAGTGATGGAGGAACGCCAAGTCACCGCCGACGGCGTGAGCCGACCGGTCCCCCGTCCGTTCTTCGTGATCGCCACGCAGAACCCGCGTGACTTCCAGGGCACCTTCCCCCTCCCCGACGTGCAGCTCGACCGTTTCACGATGCGTCTCAGCCTGGGCTACGCCGACGCCGCCACCGAGGCCACGCTGCTGAGCAGTTACCACCGCGGTCAACGCGACGATGAACTCGATCCGGTCACCGACGCTGCCGAGCTCGACGGAGTGATCAGCGAGATCGATCAGCTCTCGGTGACACCGAGCATCAACGAGTACATCGTCGCGATTGCGAATGCGACGCGCAACCACACCGATCTCCGCCTCGGCGTGTCGACACGTGGCACACTCGCCCTGCTCCGGGTTGCTCGGGCCTTTGCCGCCACCGACGAACGCAATTTCGTCACGCCTGACGACGTGAAGGCCGTCGCCAGCCCCGTCCTTGCTCATCGCATGGCGCTCACGTCCGAGGCCGAGCTCCGCGGGGTCCGACTCTCCGCCGTGTTGGCCGACCTCATCGACGAAGTGCCGGTTCCGCGCAAACCAGGCAGCTGACCACGTGCTGACACGGTCGGGTCTCGGCGCCATCGTGACCGCGGTCGTGCTCGTCGGCTTGGGCCTGTGGTGGAACTACGAAGAACTGGTCATTGCAGGCATCGGCGTCGCGGCCATGGTCATCGCTGCGATCTGGGTTGCGCAGCGCCCACTTCGCGCCACGGTGACCCGTCGGATCGGTGCGCTGCGCGTCCCACGCGGCGATCCGATCAACGTCGTCTACCGCGTTCGGAATGCGAGCAGGTTCCGCACCGGTCGCGCCACGGTGATCGATCACTGCGACGAGCAGCAGTGTCGAGTCCCCCTCGAGCCCGTGGTTGCTGAAGATGCCGTCGACTTCTTCGGAAACATCGCAACGGTTCGTCGCGGGGTCTTTCCCATCGGGCCGTTCTCAGTGCAACGAATCGATCCGTTCTGGCTGGCCGTCGGCGACCGGCGGGACGACGCCGTTGGACAAGTCACCGTGCACCCAAAGGTTTACCAGTTGGTCGGGCCGCAGGGGGCGGTGCGGGTCGTCGACAGCGAATCGGTGTTTCGCCGAGCCTCGGCCGACCCGATGTCGGGATTCGTGTCGATGCGCGAGTACGTCGAGGGGGACGACCCTCGGCTCATCCACTGGCCGACCACGGCGCGTACGGGCACGTTGATGGTGCGCGAAACCGTCGAGGTGCGGCGACCCGAATTCACCGTCGTCGTCGACTCCGCCGAGCACGTCGCAACGCCTGAGGACTTCGAAGAGATCGTCGACGTTGCCGCGACGCTGGCGGCGCATGCCATTCGATCCGGCCTCGACGTGGTCGTGCGGACCACCAGTGCCGCCCACCCCGGCCGCCCCACACCGATCCTCGACGAGGGGACCGTGCTCGACTTTCTGACGCCGGTGCAGCAGACCAACACCGATGAGTCGCTCTCGGTGGCTGCGCTGTTCGCCGGCGGCATCGATCACACCTCGGTCGTGCTGGTCACCGGCCCAACCGGGCCATCGAGCAGATTCGCCAACCTCGAACAGACGCTGGTCGTACGCATCGGCAGCGATGCGGTTGCCACCACCGGCATTGCCGTGGCTGCACGCGACGCCGGAGAATTCGTCACGCGCTGGAGAACGTGGGACCAGTGACCGCGCTGCTCCGCACTCGGATGGTCGTCGCGGCCATGGCAATGGGCATTGTTGCCGCGCTCGCCGGCGGGGTGTTCGACCGGTGGGTCTGGTCGCTCGGCATCGCTGTTGCCATCCCGGCCGCAGTTTCCATCGGGGTGCGAACGCTTCCCGCCGTGGCGCGGGTCCCCGCTGCAATCGTTGGCATCGCGGCGAGCCTCGGCCTGGTCATCGCCGTCGAAGGCGGGCAAGTCGACGATGCCACCGACGCTGTCCTGTCGGGAGCCCAACGCCTCCTCACCACCGAATGGCCAAGCCCTGATCGACCGGACCTGATCGGTGCTGTGGCCGTGTTGATCGCCACGGCGACAGCACTCGCGACAGGCATTGCGGGCCGACGCCGCTGGCATCTCCTCGCATGGCTGCCAATCCTGGCCGCGTTCGTCAGCATCATCGCGCTGTCGGCACCGCTGGGTGAGCAGTTGATCTGGCTGCTTCCGCTCGGGTTGCTCGGCGCGTTGTTCGCAGCGCTTCGACCCGACACCGCATTGGTGGACCGATGGGCGACCTTGCGCGGTGAGCGGCGACTGATCCCTCTGCTCCTCATCGCCGGCATCACGGCCGCCGCAGTCAGCGTGCCCATCGCGCTCTCCGTGCGGGCCGACCCCCGTCGAAACGATCCCGCCGACCAAACCGCGGCCTTGCTCGACCCCATCGAATCGACACTGGCGTTGCGCGGTCTCGACCCGGTGATCGACCTGCACCAGATCAGTGCCATCGACACGGCAGGGCGGGCGCTTCCCATTCGATGGCGGACTGCGGCCCTCAGCGACTACGACGGTCAACGCTGGACGCCAGCCTTGACGCTGCGACCGATCGGTCGACGCTTGGCCCCCGAATCAGCTGACCAGATCAGTGTCGAGATCACATTCCTCGATGACGATCTCAGCCTGGTGCCATTCTCTGGCGCGCCGGTCACCGTCGATGCGCCGGTCGAGACCGATCTGGATCGCACCGTTGTCCGGCTCGCTGAACGTCGCGACGATTCCCCCCTCGCGATCACTGCCGAGATCGCCCCGACCATGGCTGATGCACAGGTCGGCGGTGTCGCCACCCGTGCTGTCGACGATTCGGTCTCCAGCCTCAACGAATTCGCCGCGACGCTTGCCGGCGAAGGCAGCATCATCGAACAACTCCGTCGCATCGAATCCACGATGCGTGACGATTGGGTCTTGGCGCGGAACGCTCCCGGCGGTGGACTTCAGCGGGCGCTGATCGAACGATTCCTCCGCGACACGCAACGCGGCACTGCCGAGCAGTTCGCGACCTCCTACGTCTTGCTGGCTCGGTCGCTGGGCGTGGACGCACGCGTCGCCACCGGCTTCGTTGCGACATCCCCACCTGACGCTGGCACCTTGGTGCTGACCTCAGCCGATGCGCGGGTGTGGCCCGAGATCCGGCTCGTCGACGGCGGTTGGGTCGCGCTCGACCCGGCACCGCCCGAGGAGTCGTCCGACGTTGCCCCGCCCGACGAGGAGCCTGCCGTCCAGACTCCGGCGGCTGCACAACCGCCCATTGCACCTCCGCCCGAGGTCTCGAACGACACCACGACCGACGACAACCTGGTCGACGACGACCGGGCCACCGCACTGTCGGCGCTGCGGCTATGGGGCCAACGAGTTGGCCTCGCGCTCGGCGCCCTGTTGCTTCCCGCACTGTTTGCTGTGCTGGTGATTCTCGGCGTGAAGCGCCGACGACGCCGGCGTCGTCTTGTACGAGGACAACCGGGAGCACGAGTGGTAGGCGCCTGGGCGGCTGCCACCGACCGACTTGTTGATGCCGGACTGGCGATCGCGCCCTCGGACACCGACGGCGACATCGCCGCGTCGGGTGTACCGCTCGTCGGCAACGCGGCGCGAGAGCTTCGTCGATTGGCGAAGTTGTCGAGTGCGGTCACGTTCGGCGAGCCAGAGCGGCCTGACCTCTTGGCCGAAGATGCCGCCACGTGTCTCGGGCAGGTCGAGACGACCATGGCCGCCGACCGGAGCCGCTCGGACCGCCTCAAGTGGCGACTGAGCCTCCGCTCCTTGCGCGGCGCGACCCGCTCGCCTGTCGCAGACTGAGCAGCGCGCACGGCTGCTCAGAGGTCGGGACGTCGCAGCCGGTGAGGCGCTGCTGACAGCCGGGTCACGGTCGAGCGTCAACTGATCGACGCCGACTGGGCACCCTCCGTCAGCCGCCGTCCTGGTCTCCGTCAGGCGGCGTCGGTGTCGTCGTGGTGGTCGTTGTCGTGGTGGTGGTCGTTGTCGTTGTGGTCGTGTCGGGGACCGTGGTGGTCGTCGTCGTGGTGTCCGGGACCGTCGTGGTTGTCGTGGTGTCCGGGACGGTCGTCGTGGTGGTCGTGGTCGTCGTCGCCGGCGGGGTGGCGGTGATCGTGACCGTGGCGATGCCCGACTGGAGGACACCGTCGGTGACTCGGTATTGGTAGGTGAACGTGCCGTCGCTCGGCGCCATGACCGTGATCGTGGTGCCCGACACGCTGATGACCGCGCCATCGGTGTTGTCGACTTCGATGACGGTCAGCGGGTCTCCGTCGATGTCGTTGACCGTGAGCACCACTGGCGTCGCGACGCCTGTGCTCACGGCGACCGACTGGTCGGTGGCTGTCGGAGCCGTGTTGAACGTGGCGCCGATAACGGTGACCGTGGCGGCACCGGACACACCGCCATCCCCGTCGACGACGGTGTAGGTGAATGAAGACGTGCCGAGACCCGCCAGCGGATCGATCGTGATCGAGCGCTGGTCGCCTGACACGGTGATCGTGCCTGACTCGCCGTTTGAGAAGATCAACGTCGAGGGAATCTGTTGAATCCGCAACGCCGAGGCATCGGCATCCGAGTCCGTGTCGTTGCCGACGATCGTGGCCGAGGCTGCACCGGCGGACACGTCGACGGTGTCGCCCACTGCTGTCGGCGCGGCGTTCTGGACCGTGACCGACATCGGCACCGTTGCGGTGAGTCCGCCGGGGTCGACCACCGTGACGGTCCAGTTGTACGTGGTGGCGGCGGTGCCGACCGGAGGAGCGGCGACCACTCGGGCAGTTTCGGTGGTGACCCAGGCCGGTGCCCCAGCACTGCCCGAGATCGTGAGTGCTTCAGCGTCGCCAGCCAGATTGCTCACCGGGAACTCACGCGACTCACCGCGCCCCAGCGTTGCGTTGGTCGCCTGCGGGACGGGGTCTTGGTTGACGTCGATGGTGATCTGCCCAGTCGCTCGTTGGCCACAGTTGTTGACGACGGCATAGTTGATCGAGACATTGCCGTTCTCGCCGGCCGGAGGCGTGTAAATGCCGCCGCTGTACTCAGCCGGCCCGGTCACGTCGGTGATCTGCCCGTTCGACGAGAAGTTGGCGAGGTTGACGCTGATCGGCTGCTGGTACCCCGTGGCAAGGAACGCATCGTTGGCGACGGGTGCCGACTCAGAACACGGCCGCACCAGAATGCGCAGGGTGGCACTATCGGAGAACTCGCCGTCGCTCACCGAATACGTGATGGCGGCAGTGCCCGAGGCGCCCGGGGTGGCGTTGAACGCAATCGAACCGGCGCCGCTGCTGGCCTGGCCCAGACTCGGATCCGGCCCACCAGTGATGGTCAGCGTGAGCTCATCGCCGTCGGGGTCGCTGTCGTTGAAGAGCACGGGGGTCGAGATCGATCCGCCGTTGGCGACCTCATTCGAGTCGTCATTCGCCTCGGGCGGCCGGTTGAGCGGTTCGAGCACGGTCAGGGTGGCCGTGGACGTGTCCGTGAGACCGCCGGTGTCCCGCACGGTGTACGTGGCGACGACGTCACCGACGAAGTCCGGGTCGGGCGAAATGGTGACGATCCGTCCAGTCCGAGCAGCCGAACCGTCGCCAGACAGCACGGACACCGCCTCGACGGTCAGTGCGGCCCGAACGTCGTTGGAGTCGGAGTCATTCTCGAGGACGTCGAATTGAATTGGCACACCCGGTCCGTTGATGACGCGGCTGTCCGGGTTGGCGACGGGCTTCTCGTTGAGCGGCTCGATGACGCGGACCGACAGACGGCCAAGCGTGACTGCGCCTTCCTCGTCGGAGACCTGATAGCTGATCGCCGTCACGCCGAGCTCGGTGCCCGCCGTGAACGTGATGATGTTGCCCGCCCGAGTCGCGGATCCGATCGACGGTGACGTCGACGACACGACCTCGAGCGCCGAGTTGTCGCCGTCAGGGTCATCATCGTTCTCGGTGACGTCGATCGACTGGCTCGTCTCGATCTCGACGATGAGCTGGTCGAGTCGAGCATCGGGTGGCTCGTTGGTGATCAGCGGCTCGCGGACCGAGATGATGATCGAGGCGGTGGCGCGGAGGCCGACCGAGTTGGTGACCTCGTAGGTACACCTGAACGCCCCCGACCGTTCACGAGGCGGCGTGAACCGAACTTGGCCATCGGCAGTGACGATCGCTGTGCCGCCCGATGCGCACCCAGGCGAACCGATGAGCCGAGGCCGCTCGCCAGATGGGTCGCCGTCATTGCGCAGCACGTCGACCGTGACCGGCACATCGATGAAGGTGAACGTCGAGTCGTCTTGGGCATAGGGCGGCTCAGGCAACGCCTCGGGCAACACCGTGACGGTGATGTCCCCGATGACTTGGTGGCCGTTGCCGTCGTCAACGGTGTACGTGAATCGAGCAATCGCATCGTCCTCGTCATCAAGGGCCGTCGGTGTGAACTGGATGCGGTCGGGGGCGAGCACGACGACGCTTCCCCGGTCGCCCTCCGGCTCCGTCGCATCGACAACGACCAGGGGATCACCGTCGGGATCGGAGTCGTTGATGAGCACCTCGATCTCGATTGATCGACCCACCACAGCGGTGCCCGAGTCGGCGACGACCACCGGCGGCCGATTGGGCTCAACATCAGAAATCACGTCGACGAGCACTGCGCCGCGCACTGGCGGATTGGTGCCATCGTCGACTGTGTATTCGAACGGGACCGAGTCGGCAGACCCGGCCTTGGCGGTGATTGCCAACTGCTCACCCTGGACCTCGACGCTCAGCCCCTCGGGCAAGGGCTCGATGATGCCGACGGTCAGTGTGTCGCCGTCGGGATCCTCGTCGTTGACGAGCACCGGCAGCGGGGTTTCGACGCCGCGGCGGAGGCGAACCGAGTCGGGCCGCACGATGGGCGGGCGGTTCTCGTCGCCCGCCCTCGCAACGGTGACCTCAACGGCAACGTCGTCGCCCAGGGCTCCGAAGGAATCGATCGGGCGATACGTGAAGACCGCGTCGCCTTCGAAACCTTCGAGAGGCTCGTAGCGCAGCGCAGCGAGGCCTGACGGCCCAACGGTCTCGGTGACTTCACCGATGCCTTCGGGCACTTCGAAGGAGTCGATGAGAACCGGGTCGCGATCCGGATCGATGTCGTTGATGAGTACGTCGACAACGACGGGGACGCCCGCCCCGGTTTCCGCGTCGTCGGGTGCACCGACCGGTGGCTGGTTCGTTCCGTCGAGCGGAATGAGTTCGATGATGACCTCAGCGCTGTCTTCAGTTCCGTTGCCGTCCGCAATCGTGTAGGTGAACTGGTCGAGGCCGACGTAGCCCGGCTCGGGCGTGTAGATGACCGTCGAAGCCGTACCAATTTCGACCGAGCCGTGGCCAGCTGTGCCGACATCGACCACGGCGATGGCCTCACCGTCGGGGTCGTAGTCGTTGGCCGTCACCGGCACCGGCACCGCACGGCCCGCACGGGACGTGACCGGATCGTCGATCGCCACTGGCGGATCATCGTTGCCGTTGTCGTCGGGTTTGCGTTCTTCGGCTTCCGCCGCGGCACCATCGGCGGAACCGTCGCCGGTTCCTCCTGACCCGTCGCCTTCGTTGACGATCTGGCCGTCGTCACCCAGGACCAGCGTGGCGCCATCGTTCTTGTTGATCGCCACGACGCCCCATGGGTTCACGGCCCACACGTATGCGCCAGCGACATCATCAACCCACACCAAGTCGACGGTTGCGGTGACCTGGGGAACGGCGTCGGTGAAGATCGAGGGCGTGTCTTCGTCGATCAGCACTTCGCTCCGCCAGTCGAAGCGCTGAACCCGCGTCGGCCCTCGGCGAACGAGCACCGCGGCATCACCGGCGATCGCCAGCAGGTCCGAGCCATCGACACCGAGGCCGGTGACTCGTGACGACTCGATGATGCCATCCTCAGACACGCACCAGAGTTCGTCGTTTGCTGCCACCCAACCGCATTCGTTGGACGGTCCCGGCTCCTGGGCGACGACCTCGCTCTCATCGACGTCGGTGGGCAGGTCGAACCAGCCGCCATCACCGAGGCGGGCGCGCCGACCGGCACGGTCGACGACCAGCGGGCGACTCCCCACGAGCGACAGCGTCGTGTCGGCCGCAACGGCACCGTCGAGTGACCGAACCGTCGACCCTGCCGATGTGGTGCGAATGACGTTGGTGCCGACGATCGACCAGATCGATCCGTCAGCCGCAATCAGTGCCTCCGGCCCCGCCTCGACGTCGAAGGGCACCGGTTCACCGGCCACGGGAAGCAACGTTGCGGCGCCCTCAGTGGCATCGACGACCACGAGCCCCGAGGATCCGACGCCGGCCAATGCACGTCCGCTCCCGAGAGTGACCACGCCCTGTGCGGGGCCAAGTCGCAACTCGGCGGAATCGATCGACCGCACCTCGGCGGTGGAGTCGTTGACGACGTACGCACCAGGGCCACCTTCGATGACGCGGAGCTGGCTGCTCTCGGCACCAACGTCGAGGCTGGCGAGGGCTCGGCCGCCATAGCCGTCAGCGAGCACGACGCGCCCGGTGGGCTGATGCACGAACCAACGTGTTGCACGAGACGCAGCGGCATCGACGGCAGGAAGACCGTCTGAGCGGAACACGACCACGAG
>JAJCXU010000214.1 GCA_029263275.1 Ilumatobacter sp. | reverse complement strand
TCCGTGATGAATCTCCAATCGCACGGCACCAGCCCGGGCTCAGTCCTGGCCTGGGAGGACGCCCGAGCCGGCCTCAACGATCGCTACGACAACTACGTCCGGATCTGGGGACCGATCAACGCATTCACGCTCACCTCGTCGGGCCGCAGGTCGATGTCGAGCCCGCAACGCTTCCGCAAAGACCCCGGATGGGGACTCGTCTCGGCGCTCGAAGTCTTCGACGACACCTCCCAGACCGCCACCAAGGCTGCAATCTTCGAACAATGGCTCATCACGCCACAGCGCACACACGCCGGCGCCGAAACATTGCCCGAAGCCCTCGCCACATCGCTCGCAACGCATCGCAGCGTCGACATGGACTTCATTGCCGGGCTCCTCGCCAGCGACGCCGACCAGGTGCTCACCGAGCTACGTCAAGCCGGCCACATCCACCTCTCCCCACCGAATCCCGAGGACGACGGCGACGTGTGGATCGACGCACAGAGCTACCTCTCCGGCAACGTTCGAACGAAGCTCCGCACCGCTGCGACCGCAGCAGAAACCGACGACCGGTATCAGATCAACGTCGAAGCACTGAAGGAAATCGTGCCGGAGTGGATCCCAGCAGAGGCGATCAGCGCCCGGCTCGGTGCGGTCTGGATCGACGAAGACACCGTCCGGCAGTTCCTGGTCGACACACTCGCCGCACCCGCCTACGTCAAGGTCGAACACGCCGCCCTCGTGGGGGAGTGGTCCGTGTCCGCCGCATGGTCCGCCCGCTCCGCAGTCGCTGCATCCACCGAGTGGGGAACCAGCGAAGCCGACGCCTACCGGCTCGTCGAGGACGCCCTCAACCTTCGCGCCACGATCCTCTACCGAGAGGACTCAGCCGGCAAACGAGTCAAAGCCATCGCCGAGACGATGGCCGCCAACGACAAGAGGACCGAGATCGAGGACCGCTTCGCCGACTGGGTCTGGGAAGACCCCGAACGCGCCGCCCGACTCGAAGCCGTCTTCAACGAACGCTTCAACTCCACCGTCCTGCCGACATGGGACGGCGCTCACCTCGGCGAACTCGTCGGCCTCTCCGCCACGTTCCAACCCCACAAGCATCAGACCGACGCCGTCTGGCGAATCATGGGCACCGACTCATCCACACTGCTCCCGCACCGGGTCGGGGCCGGCAAGACCGCCGCCATGGTCATCGCCGGCCGTCAACTGAAGCGAACCGGACAGATCACCAAACCGCTGTACGTCGTGCCGAACCACATGCTCGACCAGTTCTCACGAGAGTTCTCTCAGCTCTACCCGACCGCACGAGTCCTGGTCGCCGGCAAGGACGACCTCGCCCGAGACGCCCGCCGCACATTCGTCGCCCGATGCGCCACCGGCGACTGGGACGGCGTCGTGATGACCCAATCGACGTTCTCGAGAATCGAGACATCGATCGAGACCCAGACCGACTTCATCCGCGACCAACTCACGATCTTCGACGAAGCCGCACACCGAGCATCCGAGGGAGACAACCGGGCCGCAGCGAAAGCAATCGAGAAGGCCAAGGCCCGACTCAACTCGTCGCTTGCCACCTTGTTGAACGCCGAGACCGACGTGCAGTCGGTGACGTTCGAGCAACTCGGCGTCGACTATGTGTTTGCCGATGAGGCTCACGCCTACAAGGGGTTGCCGTTCTTCACGAAGCTGCCGATCGGCACGTCATCGTCGAAGCGGGCGACCGACATGTGCATGAAGCTCGACTGGCTCCGCTCCCAGTACGGGCCGAAGGTCGCCACGTTCGCGACCGGGACACCGATCGCCAACTCGCTTGCCGAGATGTGGGTGATGAAGCGATTCCTCGCCCCCGACACTCTCGACGATATGGAGATGATGTCGTTCGACTCCTGGGCGGGGACGTTCGCCCGCTCCGTCACGAACATGGAACTCGCACCCGAGGGCGGGCGCTTCCGACTGAACACGCGCATCGCCAGCTTCGACAACGTCCCCGAGCTACTCACCATCTTCCGGTCCTTCGCCGACTTCCTCCCCGAGAACGCGCTCGACTCGCTCAACGTGCCCGCCCTCGTCGACGGGCAAGCCGAAACCGTGCTCGTTCCCGCCACCGATCAACTCCGCGACCTGATTGCCGAACTCGGCGAACGCGCCGACGACATCCGAGGCCGCGGCGTCGACCCGACCGTGGACAACATGCTCAAGGTCTGCAACGACGGCCGACTCGCCTCGCTCGACCTCCGCCTCATCGACCGAACCCAACCCGTCGACACCGGCAAAGTCGACCACGTCGCCCAACGAGTCACCGACCTCTGGCAGCAATACCAGAACACCGAGTACCTCGACACCACCGGAGCACCATCGACCCACTCGGGAGCACTGCAGGCCGTGTTCTGCGACAAGGGCACGCCCGGCTCGGCACGTCAGTTCACCGTCTACGACGAACTCAAACGACAACTCGTGCAGCGAGGCATGGACCCGGAGCGGATCGCGTTCATCCATGACGCCAACAGCGACACCGCCAAGGCCCGACTGTTCACCGCCTGCCGAGACGGCGACATCGATGTGATCGTCGGCTCCACCGACAAGATGGGCGTCGGCACCAACATCCAGAACCGCCTCGTCGCCCTCCATCACATCGACGCCCCGTGGCGACCCGCCGACATCGAACAACGAGAAGGCCGAGCGCTCCGCCAAGGCAACCAGAACCCCGAAGTCCACGTCATCCGCTACGTAACGGAAGCGTCATTCGACCCGTACATGTGGCAGACGCTGGAACGCAAGGCGCGCTTCATCGGCCAAGTCACCCGCACCGGCGAGATCGACCCCACCATGCGCTCCGTGGACGACCTCGACACTGACGTCGTGCTCTCCTACGCAGAACTCAAAGCCATCGCCACCGGCAACCCCCTCGTCCAACGACACGCCGAAGTCGCGTCCGAACACGCCCGCCTCACGCGCCTCGCACTGAACCATGCGAAGACACAGCGAGAACTCCCGCGCCGGATCGCCAGCCTCCAACGACAACACACCGAAGCGACCGACCGCATCGAAAGACTCACCGAGATCGACACTCGTCGGCAGATCACCCGAGGCAATGACTACGCCTACACCGACGCCGACGGCACAGTCTTCGGCGAACGAGCAGACGGCGGGCGACGGCTGCGTGAATGCCTCGTCGCACTGCGTGGCACGCACGACTGGGCACCCGTCGGGACGCTCGGCGGAATGCAGCTCACCGGAAGGCAACGGCCCTCGCACCTGATTCCCGGGTTCGAGGTAGCGATTGACGACACCGGCTTCTCGTCGACCGGATGGAACACCGCAGCGCTCTGGGACGCTGCACCCCACACCCTCATGACCACCCTCGAACGACGCATCGAGAAGATCCCCGAAGAGATCGACATCTCGAAACAACGTCAAGCGACGTGCGTGGAACAGATCAGCCGGGCGTCCGAACTCGTCGGCCACATCTTCCCGCATACCGAGCAGGTCGAGACGCTCACTGCCGAACTCGAGGCGCTCTCGACCGAACTCGCCGGCCTCGACGCTCCGCCCGAGCCGCCGCCTCCAACACCCGAGCCGCCGTTCATCGACCTGTAGCCGGGTCCAGGTGGGCGCTTCGACGCGGTCGAGTCAGAGCCTTCGCTGACAACGCAGAAGTTCGATCAACTCCGGCAGCGCCTCGTTGTTCTTCTCGCGACCCGCGAACTCTTTCGAAGCAACAATGTCGTCCAGCGACGCCAGGAGCACCGACAGTTCGCCGACCTCGTAGCCGACCGCACGAGTCACGAGGTCGGAGTAGCCGTGCCGATCACCGGATCGGTCACGAAGCTCAACCAAGAGGCCCTGCAGCAGTCATCCAAGTCGACGACCCGAAGGCAAACAGTGTCTGAGCGTCGATCGTGACCGGCAACTGGCTTGCTCCTCCGACATCCCACCGACCCGTAATCGCGCATTCAACTCGACAAGCGCACCCGCCATCCGTCCAAGGTTCTCAGCCGTCGTATTCGGCACGCAGTCGACGTCCGCTGTCTGTCGCTGAGCGCCGTGCGCCCGCGCGGCAAGCCCTCCGACGAGCAGGTATTCAACGCCGTGGTGGTCAAGCGTTGCCAGGACCCGGTCCGGGTCGAATGCGGTCCCGACCTCGTCAGGCACCGGACGCCGCAGGCGCGCGGCTTGCGTTGATCTCGTCGACGAAGGCAATCACCTTCGCCGGCGTGTCAAGCCTTCGGCCGTCACGCGTGATCGAGACATCGTCGTCCGTGGGCGGCTGGTCGCCAGCGAGGTCTCGGGCACTCTCAGTTCTGCCGATGGAACCAGTGCTCATGGGCACATCGTACTCGTTGAGCGAATACCGAGGGATCGTGGCTCGTTGAGATCAATGTCGAGCGGGCGTCAACGAGCACCTGCAGCCGACCATGGTCGTTCGATCACCTACATATTGAAGCCGGTTCTTAAGCGGCCCGGAATCGTTGCGGCGACACGATTATCGAGCGGTTAGCAGGGCCGAGGCCGACTGCGCCGTCGTGGTGTTCACGATGCGAGTCCCGATTCGGTGGGGTGCCGGGCGGTGCGCCATTCGGGGAATCCGTCTTGGAGGCGTCGAGCGTTGCGGCGGCGTCGACGTAGGAGTCGGACGGCGTCGTCGGCGAACACGCAGTACGGGCCTCGGCAGTAGGCCACGACTTCAGCATCGGTGGGCAGGTCGCCGATGATGTTGGGAAGTTGGTCGATGGGGATGGATCGTGCGCCGCGAATGTGTCCGGCGGCGTACTCGGCCTCGGGGCGGACGTCGATGATGATCAGGTTGCCGTCGTCGATCCGTTGGGCGAGTTCGTCTCTGTTGATCTCTTCGAGGCGGCTGCGGTTGCCGAGATAGTCCGCTGCGAGGTCATCGAGTTCGTCGAGATGTGTTCGGGCTACCGAACGCAGAACCGTCCACAGTTGTTCGACATCGTCGGACGCGAGTTGGTAGTAGATGCGGTTTCCGTCGCGGCGGGTGGTCACGAGTCCGGCGGCGGCGAGGCCCTGCAGGTGGTGAGATGTGTTGGCCACGCTCTGGCCTATCTCTCCCGCAAGTTCTTCCACATAGCGTTCGCCTTGAGCCAACACGTCGACCAGTTCGGCTCGACGACCGTTGGCCAGAGCCCTGGCCACATCCGCGAACCCGTCGAA
>JAJCXU010000213.1 GCA_029263275.1 Ilumatobacter sp. | reverse complement strand
AACGTAGGTCCGCGCTTCGTGTGAGGGCATGGTCTGTCGGGCGGTGGTTGTGCTCACACGAAACGTTGGCGGTCATCGCCCGACCTCGCGGAATGGCAGGCCTCGATCGGGCGCCGGTTCGCGCGGCAGGCCGAGCACCGTCTCGCCGAGGATGTTGTGTTGGATCTCGTCGGTCCCACCCGCGATCGATTGCGCTGGTGTGGAGACCAGCACCTCAGCAACCACCGCGTCGATCGGGTCGTCGGTCTTGGTGAGCATGCCGTTGGCGCCGGAGATCATCGAGTGCACTCGGTTCGACCGGAGCGCGACCTCGGACAGCGCGAGCTTGCCGATCGAACCCTCCGAACCCGGTGGACGGCCGAGCTCGCGGCCGGCCCGAGATCGCTTCGCTGTCCATTCGGCGGCGCGGTGGAAGCTGATCGCCGCGGTCATTTCGTTGCGCAGCACCGGGTCGCCGTTGCGTTCTGCTGTCTGTGCGCGGTCGATGACCAGATCGAGCCGACCTTGACGCTGCGGATACCAGACGTAGGTCTTGTTGTACTCAGCAGCTTCGATTCGAGCCTCGTCGACCACGCGGCCAGAGGCGCGTGCCGCGAACTTCACATCGCGACTTGTTGCGTATGACCGTTCGTGCGACAGCGTGCCGCGGGCGACGGCCCACCCGCCGCCGACTTCGCCCACGACGTGTGCATGCGGGATGCGCACGTCGTTCAGGAACACCTCGTTGAACGACGAGTGCTCGTTCATCTGACGAATCGGCCGGACTTCCACACCGGGCTGATGCATGTCGAGCAGGAAGTAGGTGAGGCCTCGATGTTTGGGGGCGTCCCAGTTCGAGCGGGCGACGAGAATGCCCATGTCGGCGTGATCGGCCGAGGTGTTCCAGACCTTCTGCCCGTTCACGATCCACTGATCGCCGTCGCGCACTGCCGTCGCCTGCAGCCCGGCGAGATCGGACCCGGCACCGGGCTCGCTGAAGAGCTGGCACCACGTCAGGGTCCCCGTGAGCGTGTCGCGCAGGAACGACGCCTTGACGTCGTCGCTCGCATGGTCGTACATCGTCGGTGCGGCGAGCCCGAAGCCCCCGCCGAGTGGCACGGCCACACCGCCCGCCTCGCGGATCGCAGCGTGGGCTGTTCGATCCGCCCAAGCCGGGAGATCGCGACCGAACCAATCGGTCGCCCATGATGGAACGGCCCACCCGGAATCGACGAGGCGCTCCCGCCACTCGACCAGCGACAGGTCGGGGTCCCAGGCCTGCTCGAACCAGTCGAGCACCGCCGCGCGCACCGACTGCTCGGTCGGGCCATCCGGGTTGGTTCGTTCGCTCATGGTGATCTGCAACGAGTGTGATCGAATGGCGGTCAAGAATCAGCAGCGGACAATCAGCTGCTCACATTCATGGAGTGGGGACACGCGATGCGAGGGACCAACGGATGACTGACACCGAACCACTGGTCCTCGTCGAGCGGGATGCCGAACGCGGCGCCCACATCGCAACGCTTCGCTTGAACCGACCACCGAACAACTTCTTCTCGGTCGGCTTGATCGAGGCGATCGCCGATGCGCTCGAAGCCCTCGACGGTGACGACGCAACTCGCGTCGTCGTGTTGGAGTCCAGCGGCAAACACTTCTGTGCCGGTGCCGACTTCTCCGGACCGCGCGAAGACACCACCGCACAGCTCTACTCCGCCGCCGCTCGGTTGTTTCGGACGCGCAAGCCGATCATCGCCGCCATCCAGGGCGCGGCCATCGGTGGCGGCCTCGGTCTCGCGCTCGCCGCGGACTTCCGCGTCGGAGCGCCCGAAGCACGGCTGAGCGCAAACTTCGCTCGGCTCGGCTTCCACCACGGGTTCGGTCTGTCGGTCACGCTGCCCCGACTCGTCGGCCAGCAGCGAGCCGCCGAGCTGTTGTACACCGGCCGCCGAGTTTCGGGCGACGACGCGGCGGCGATCGGCCTGCTCGATCGCATCGTGCCACTCGCCGACCTCTCAGCCGAGGCCACGTCGCTTGCTACCGAAATCGCCGCTTCCGCTCCGCTTGCGGTCGAGTCGATTCGTTCCACGCTTCGCGCTGGCCTCGCCGATGAGATCGTTGCCGCCACCGACCACGAGATGGCCGAGCAGACCCGTCTACGGGCAACCGCCGACTTCACCGAAGGCACCCGAGCGATGGGCGAACGACGCGCGCCGAACTTCGACCGCCGCTGACATTCGCCAGCGATGCGAGGTCAGCGATGAAACTCGACGGCGAAGCGGACGGGACCGTCGACGTTCACGTGGTGCAGGCGCGCTGGTGGGATCACCTGGTGCTCACCTGCTGAAACGACGCGAACGTCGTCAGGCGTGTCTTCGAAGACGAAGCCCAATGACCCCGACTCGACGATGAGGCGACCCCAGACGCCATCGGCAACCGCATGCGCGGCGCGCAATCCGCGCGGTGTCGACGCCTCACTGAAGGTGGGGGTGGTTCGTTGCAGCACGAGTCCGTCGGGCAGCTGTTGCTGATTCACGAGAACAACCGTAGTGCCGCGACTCCGTCGGGCGATCTGCACCGTGCAGCTACGATTCGTGCGTGAATCGCACCGTCGATGCTGACCGGCCAACAGCGAGGCCGCTGACGTGATCGGCTTCCTGTTGATCTTCCGAGCGGCCGGTCGAGGCATTCGCAACCTGCTGCGCGACCCGCAATCGCGGGCCCTGCTCGCGCTCGCCTCGGCCCTCATTGCGGGTGGGACGCTCTTCTATCGGCGAGTCGAGGATCTCTCCTGGGTCGACGCGTTCTACTTCACCATCGTCACGTTGACCACGGTTGGCTACGGCGACATCGCACCGCAGACCACCACGGGCAAGCTGTTCACTACGGCCTACCTCTTGATCGGTATCGGCATCCTCGTGGCGCTCGTCAGTGAGGTGGCCGGCCACGTCATCCGGGCAAGTGCAGATCGGCGCAGCGGTTCGAATGAGCCGGCCGAGCCTGCCGACGACGTCGTTGATCAGGTCGACTGACCGGCGAACTGCGCGCCGTGCAGGCGGGCGTAGGCACCGCCACGTTCGAGCAGGTCGGCGTGTTCGCCCTGTTCGACGATATGGCCGTCCTCCATCACCAAGATGACGTCGGCGCCACGGATGGTCGACAGGCGGTGAGCGATCACGAAGCTCGTTCGGTCCTGCCGGAGCGCATTCATCGCTTCTTGGATCAGCACCTCGGTGCGGGTGTCGACGGAGCTCGTTGCTTCGTCGAGGATCAAGATCGACGGATTCGCCAGGAAGGCGCGGGCGATGGTGATCAGCTGCTTCTCACCGATGCTGATGTTGTCGCCCTCGTCGTTGATGATCGTGTCGTAGCCGTCGGGCAGCGTGCTGACGAATCGGTCGACGTAGGTGACGCGGGCAGCTTCTTGGATCTGCTCCTCGGTGGCCTCGGGGTTGCCGTACGCGAGGTTTTCGCGGATGGTGCCGCCGAACAGCCAGGTGTCTTGCAGCACCATGCCGACCTTGGAACGAAGCTCGGCGCGAGGGAACGATGCGATGTCGCGTCCGTCGAGACGAATCTCACCCGACTGCAGGTCGTAGAAGCGCATGATCAGGTTGACGAGTGTGGTCTTGCCCGCACCGGTCGGCCCGACGATTGCGATGGTCTGGCCCGGCTCCACCGTGAGATTGAGATCCTCGATGAGCGGCTGCTCGGGCAGGTAGGAGAAGTCGACGCTGTCGAAGACGACACGCCCCTTCACGGCCGGCGGGTCGACGGTCGCCGCTTGCTCGACGGTCTGCTCGTCAGCATCGAGGAGCTCGAGCACCCGTTCGAGCGAGGCGATGCCGGACTGGAACGTGGTGGCCATCGATGCGATACGGGTCAGCGGCTCGGAGAAGTTTCGGGCGTACTGGATCATTGCCTGCATGTCGCCGATGCTGATTGCTCCCGATGAGATTCGGAGGCCACCGACAACGGCGATCAGCACGTATTGGATGTTGCCCATGAAGGTCATCGCGGGCTGGATCAGGCCGGACATGAACTGGGCAGCGAAACTCGCCTCGTACAACTTGTCGTTGTCTTCGGCGAAGCGCTCCTCGACCTTGCGGTGCTGACCGAAGCTCTTCACAATCGCGTGACCGGTGAACACTTCCTCGGCCTGCCCGTTGACCGCACCGGTATGGCGCCACTGCTCGACGAAACGGGGCCCGGCTCGGCCGCCGATCCCCTTGATCAGCAGGATCGACATCGGCACGGTGACCAACGCGACGAGCGCGAGGAG
>JAJCXU010000212.1 GCA_029263275.1 Ilumatobacter sp. | reverse complement strand
ATCTTCGAACGGTTCGCACGCGGCAGTGCAGCGCGGCACCGCATCGGAACAGGACTCGGACTCGCCCTGGTCGCTGAGCACAGTGCCGCGATGGGTGGCAGAGCCTGGGTCGAAGACGGCAAGTTCGGTGGCGCCCGTTTTGTCGTGGAACTCCCGATGGCGGTCGACGCATGAGAGCCTCCACCCGGACCCTGCTCGCCGCACTGGCGGTCCAGTCTCTGGCCGTCGTCGCTGTGTCGTGCGGCGTGCCCACGGGAGACGCCACGTACGAGAACATCGACGGTGACGTGCTCGGCGGTCTCAACGATCCGACGTCGACCACCACCACGACCACCACGACGACAACGACGACGACCACCACAATGCCCGCGGTCCCGGACTCGGCGGTCGAGACGACGAGCACCGTCCCGATCACTGAACCTCCTCCGCTCGTCGCGACGGTCACCGTCTACTTCATCAGCCGAGCGTCGTTGTCGCCTTCGACCCTCGAAGTCGACCCGTCGTACGGGTTGAATGAGTTGGTCGTCCTGCTGGAGAATGGCCCACCAGACGACAACGTCGGCCAACGACTGCAGTCGTTCGTGGAGCCGGGTCTCATCGTTGGCAATCCAACGAGTGAGAGCGGCGTGATCCGCGTCGAACTCGATGGCGATGCGTTCGACGACATCGTCCAGCGCAACCAGCGGCAAGCCCTCGCTCAGATCGTCGTGACGTTGCTCTCGAATACCGAAGCTGTCGGGCAGGTGTCGTTCACGATCGACGATCGCGTCGTACTCATCCCCGCTGACGGCGGCTCGCGAGAGGCTGCCTCCGTTGATGACTTCCTGACCCTGCTCGGTGGACCGAGGTCAGCAACGGAACCGCCGGATGAGCTCCTCGATCCGTCGAACGTCACGACAACGACTCCGTTCTAGAGGCTGCGGTCAGTATCCGAGTCGCTCGACGCGATCGGGCTTGCGCTGCCAGTCTTTGTCGACCTTGACTCGCAATTCGAGGTAGACGCCTTCGGGCATCTGCTTGCGCGCGAGTTCGCCAGCGCGTTTCAAGATGGCGCCGCCCTTGCCGATGACCATCCCCTTCTGACTGTCGCGTTCGACGAGGATGTTGACCCGAATTCTCGGCCATTCCCACTCGACAACCTCGGTCGCGATCGAATACGGCAGCTCATCGTGCGTGACGGCGAGGAGTTGTTCTCGGACGAGTTCGGCGACCCAGCGTTCCTCGGGCAGGTCGGACACTTCGTCGTCGGGGAAGTACTGCGGACCGGCTGGCAAGCTACTTGCGAGGTAGTCGACGAGTGGGCCGATGCCTTCGCCCGTCTTCGCCGACACCGGAAAGTACTCCTTCGCGCCGAGCTGGCTGGCCGCCTGCAACATGGCCAGCACCTGCTGCGGTTTCGCGATGTCGGTCTTGTTGACGATCACCGTTGAGGTCGACATGTCGAGTCGATCGGCGACCCATTTGTCACCCTTGCCGAACTGCATGGTGGCGTCGAGGACCAGGCAGGTTGCGTCAACGTCCTTCGCACTGTCGAGCGCCGTGGCATTGACACGTTCGCCGAGCGCTGTCACCGGTTTGTGCAGCCCGGGCGTGTCGACGAACACCAGCTGACTCTGGGGTCGGGTGAGCACCCCCATGATGCGGTGCCGCGTCGTCTGCGGTTTGTCAGAGACAATGCTGATCTTGCGGCCGCAGATTGCGTTCACCAAGGAGGACTTGCCCACGTTGGGGCGCCCCACGAAGGTGATGAAGCCCGACGTGTAGTCGCCCGAATCCTGTGGCGCTTCGGAGCTGTTCGTTTCGTCGGTCACCAGACCAGTCTGCCAATCTCTCCAGCATGACGCGCATGATCAACGGCATCGAAGAAATGAAGACCCTCGTCGGCGAGCATCTCGGCTGGTCCCCGTACACCGAGATCACTCAGGAACAGGTGCAGCAGTTCGCCGAGGCGACCGGTGACCATCAGTGGATTCACATCGATGTGGAACGAGCGAAGGACGGTCCATTTGGTGGACCGATCGCGCACGGGTACTTGACACTGGCGCTCGGTCCGATGCTCTCGCCGCAGATCTTCGGCGTCTCCGGCGTGGCGATGGGCGTCAACTACGGCGCCGGCAAGATCCGGTTCCCCTCACCCGTGCCGGTAGGCGCCAACGTCCGTCTCGGGATCACCCTCGTCTCCGTCGACGACATCCCCGGTGGCGCCCAGGTGACCCAGCAGTTCGTTTTCGAATGCGAGGGCGCCGAGAAGCCATCGTGCGTTGCTGAAGTCATCTTCCGCTACTACGTCTGATCCACCGCACATGCCGAGCGCTGCGCCAATCACGATCGGGCTTGCCGAAGTCCACGAGGCGATCGCGGCGTCGCGCCCTGACGACCCCTGCCTCGTCTTCCGCGATCGCCGTTTCACGTGGGGTGAAGTGACCGAGCGCACCCGACGGCTGGCCAATGCCCTGATCGATCGAGGGCTCGGGTGCCACACCGAACGCAGCGATCTCGATGACCATGTCAGCGGTCAGGACCACATCGGCGTCTATCTCCACAACGGCAACGAGTACCTCGAGGTCATGCTCGGCGCGCTCAAGGCGCGCGTCGCGTCGTTCAACATCAACTACCGCTATGTCGCTGAAGAGCTCCGCTACCTGCTCGCTGATTCGGGCGCCCGCTCGATCGTGGTCCACAGCAGATTTGCGCCGGTGCTCGCCGAGGTGCTCCCCGACCTGCCGCTCCTGACCGTGATCCTGCAGGTCGCCGACGAATCCGGCCACGATCTGCTCCCCGGCGCTGTCTGGTACGAGGATGCGTTGGCCGCAGCGTCGCCCGACCGCCCTGACGTCGAGTGGAGCGCCGACGACCTCTACATGCTCTACACCGGAGGCACCACCGGCATGCCGAAGGGGGTGATGTGGCGCAATGGCGATGCAATGGTCGAGTGCTTCGGCGGTTCACGCACGGCGACGACGATCGACGACTTCGTCGCCGAGGCCAACACCGGTCTCCAGGCACTGTTGGCCCCACCATTCATGCACGGGGCCGGACATTGGATGAGCTTCCGTACCTGGCTCGGCGGCGGCACGATCTTCGTGCAGTCGGTTCCTGAACAACTCGACCCGGTCGACATCTGGTCGCTGGTCGAACACGAGCGCCTCAACTTCTTGTTGATCGTCGGCGACGCGTTTGCGCGGCCGCTCCTCGATGTACTCGAGCATGCGTTCGTGACTTGCCGACCCCTCAGGCGCAAAATCGCCCAAGACCCACGGCATGATGAGCTGTCCAGCCTTCTCGGCAACGGTCATCTCGTCGAGCGTGCGTCGAGCCCAGCTTCGCTGGTCCACGGGGGGGGGCGGAACTTCGGTCGCGACTACACTGTCGAGTGCCGACTCGAGCGTTCTCTCCTCGACCGCGGCCTCCACCTCGGGCGCGGCCTCCACCTCGGACGGAGGCGACGCAGGCCCGTTCGCCGGGCTCGGATCGCCTGAGCCCGAAATGAACCCGCACGACCCCAGCACGACCGCGAAGAGCACAGCCGTGACGCCACGTGTGGCGGCGGAACGGTTCGTCCGGATGGGTTCGGTCATACCTGGATGCGGTGCCTCGTAGCGGCCAATGCGTTGACGGGGTCCAATGTGTCCCCGATGCTTGCCGCATGTCACGAACTATCAGTCCGCGTCAGGCGCCCCGTGCGTCAGGTAAAGCGGAAAGTACCCGGTCGGTCATACCCCGACAATCGATCGTGTTCGCTCTGGGGGTTGCCCTTCTCGCGGCCGCTTGCACTGCTCCCCCGGGGCCGGCCACGTCGGCGGACGGCTCCAACCTCCACCC
>JAJCXU010000211.1 GCA_029263275.1 Ilumatobacter sp. | reverse complement strand
CCTCAAGAAGGTGCTCAAGGAAATCAAGACCCGCGGCGACATCTTGCTGTTCATCGACGAGATCCATACGCTCGTCGGTGCAGGCGCTGCAGAAGGCGCCATCGACGCTGCCTCCATCCTCAAGCCGATGCTCGCTCGTGGCGAACTCCAGACCATCGGGGCCACCACCACCGACGAGTACCGCAAGCATGTCGAAAAGGACGCCGCACTCGAGCGTCGCTTCCAACCGATCAAGGTTGACGAGCCCACGCTTGCGCACACGATCGAGATCCTCAAGGGCATCCGCGATCAGTACGAGTCGCACCACCGGGTCACCATCACCGACCAGGCGCTCGTTGCCGCCGCCAACCTCGCCGACCGCTACATCAGCGACCGGCACCTGCCCGACAAGGCCATCGACCTCATCGACGAGGCGGGTTCACGTCTGCGTATCAAGCGCATGGCCACTCCGCCCGACCTGCGCGACCTGGAACTGAAGCTCAACGAGGTGCAGGAAGCCAAGAAGACCGCGGTCGAAGAGCAGCAGTTCGAAGAGGCTGGCCGTTTGCGCGACGAGGAGAAGAAGCTCCTCGAAGAGAAGGCTGAAAAGGAGACCGAGGTCAAGGCTTCCGGTGTCGACCTGTTCGACGAAGTCGACGAAGAAGCCGTCGCCGAAGTGCTCTCACTGTGGACCGGCATCCCGGTCTACAAGCTCACCGAAGAGGAGACCGAGCGTCTCCTCAAGATGGAAGACGAACTGCACAAGCGGATCATCGGCCAGGAAAACGCTGTGGCTGCCGTGTCGCAGTCGATCCGCCGTACCCGTGCTGGCCTGAAGGACCCCAAGCGTCCGTCGGGCTCGTTCATCTTCCTCGGCCCGACCGGCGTCGGCAAGACCGAGCTCGCCAAGACCCTCACCGAGTTCCTGTTCGGTGATGATGATGCGCTGATCACGCTCGACATGTCTGAGTACATGGAGAAGCACACGGTCAGCCGTCTCGTCGGTTCGCCTCCCGGCTACGTCGGCTACGAGGAGGGCGGCCAGCTCACCGAAGCGGTGCGTCGCAAGCCGTTCTCCGTCGTCCTGTTCGATGAGATCGAAAAGGCCCACCCCGACGTGTTCAACACGCTCCTCCAGATTCTGGAAGAGGGTCGTCTCACCGACAGCCAGGGTCGCAGCGTCGACTTCCGCAACACGGTGCTGATCATGACGTCGAACCTCGGCACGCAAGATCTCCGCAAGGCCAACGTCGGCTTCACCACCGACGACTCCGCCATGAGCTACGAGCGCATGAAGGAAAAGGTCAACGATTCGCTCAAGAACCACTTCCGTCCTGAGTTCCTCAACCGCATCGACGAGACCATCGTGTTCCACGAGCTCTCACGCGCCGAGGTGCTCGAGATGGTCGATCTTCAGCTCGAGCGGCTCGTCGGGCAACTCGAAGGTCAGGGTCTGGGCATCGAGGTCAAGCAGTCCGCGAAGGAACTGCTCGCCGAACTGGGTTACGACCCGCAGCTCGGTGGTCGCCCACTGCGCCGTGCGATCCAGCGCCACATCGAAGACTCACTGTCTGAGAAGATTCTCTACAAGGAGTTCTCGGCGGGCGAGATCATCGTCGTCGACACCGAGCCGGACCCCGAGCGCGGCGAAGGCAAGAAGAAGTTCGTGTTCACCGCTGTCGAGGGTTTCGTGCCCCCGGCCTCGGTCGAGCTCGAGATGACCACCACCGAGAAGCCGGTGCCGCCGGCTGGCGATACCGAGCTGCCGCCGCCCGAAGCAGCGGAGTGATCCACTGAGTCACTCGATCATCGTGATCTGATCGAACGCCCCGCTGGTTTACCGGCGGGGCGTTCGTCGTTTTCGTGCCGGGCTTTATCGAGATGCCGCCGCCGACGCGATCTCCCCCGTCATAATGGCGGGATCATGGATCGAGTGATCAGGCGGCTCGTCGCACTTCTCGCATGCACCGTTGCCCTGGCTGCGTGCCAGGTCGACGTCACGGTCGATGTCGTGGTCGAGCCAGATGGCACCGGTCAGATCGCCGTCACCGTGCTCGCCGATCAAGCGGTACTCGATCAGGTGCCGACGCTGATCGACGACCTCGTGCTCGATGATGTCATCGCGGCAGGCTGGTCAATCGACGGACCGCGTCCGCCCGACGATGACACCGGTGGACTGTTCCTGCAGATGACCCACCCGTTCCGCTCACAGGGCGAGGCGACCAACCTCCTCCAGAGCCTCGGCCCGCCGTTCACCCAGATGGAACTCGGTCGCGGGACCAACGGCGACATCACCACCAATCAGCTCAGTGGCCGACTCGTGCTGAGCGGCTTCGATGCGTTTGCCGACGCCGACCTCGTGGCCGCGGTCGGAGGCCAGCCCTTTGCCGAGCAGATCGCTGCCAGCGGCGCAACGCCAGCTGACTCGCTCGATGTGACCGTGCAAGCGCTCCTGCCGGGGGTGATCGAAGGCGAGCAGACCAACGTCGAGGTCGACGCCAATGGCATTCTCGTCTGGGAGCTGCCCGCTGACGGGTCGCCTGCGCTGATCCTCGCTCAGTCCACACAGCAGCCCGGAGAAGGACAACAGTGGGCCCGCCCGCTGTCCATCGCTGCGCTCATTGCTCTTGTTGCGTGGGTCGGGTTCATGACGATCTTCATCGGCTACGTCACCATCGCGCGCTTCCGTCGAGCACGGGCCTACAAGCACCGCCACCTCGGCCAGCACTGACCCGCACGGTCACAGGTCCCAGATGAGCGGTGCGATTGGGTCCGGCGTGTAGACGCAATACGTCCCCGTGTGCACGGTCTGTTCGAGATGTGCGGCGAGGGCTGGATGGTGTTCGCCCATGCGCTGCAGCGCATAACGCATTGATCGGGTCACGCTGGTGCGAGCGCGCTCGGCGGACCCGCCGACCGAGCGGGCGCGACCCCCGAGACCAACCGCACTCGACAGCTCGGCGATCAAGTAGTCGCGATCCCGTTGGGCGAGGTCGATCCGACCGAGGTCGTTCAACAACGTCGCTTCCTCGATGTCGTCATCGACCTCGGCGAGCCTGCGGCGGTAGGCCTCGCGCGCCGCTTCATCGATGACCGGGAGGCCATCGCTTCCTTGATCGATGTGCATTCCCTCGGAGCGCTCGTCGGTGCCGCCGGTCGGAAGCGAGCCTCGTTCGACAGCGACGAGATCCAGCGCGTGAATCTCGCGCCCAGGGTTGGCGAGCAGTCGTTCGACGTATCGAAGCCCTTTGAGGTCGCGCATCAGCACGGTGACGTCGTTGAGACCGATCGTGCGGGTGTCTCCGTCGCATCTGAAAGTGGCGGTCGCCTGACTTCCGGTCGTGGCAGTGGTTCGCCTTGATGGAGCGCCGATGACGAGACGCTCAGCCTCTTCAGCGCTGAGCACCGCTCCGAATGCGTCGAAGGCCGCTCGCGCCGCCCGCCACTCCATGCGTGCGCCTTCGACATCGCCGGATCGGTGACGAGCTTCGCCGAGCACCATTCGCGCGGCGGCGGCTTCGAACGGGGCCCCGATGTCGGCCCACGCCGCCGTCGCCCCTTTGGCCCAATGGATTGCGTCTGTCAGGTCTCCGTCAACCAGCGATGCCCGCGCGCCGGCCAGCGCAGCACCGGCCTCAAGCGAACGGCTCGGGTACGAGCGCGCGATCGACGCGAGTCCGTCAGCGGCCTGCCGGGCAGTATCGACGTCGCCCCTCGCTGCCGCGATCTTTGCCTGGGCGTCGAGCAGCGGGGCGAGACGCAAGTCGCCGAACGGTGGTCGCATCTTCGAGGGAATGTCGAAAGGGTGAGCGATTGCGTCAGCGATCATCGAAGCGGCGACGTCCACGTCGCCTTGCTCCAACCGCAACAACGCAAGTCCGGGGTGCGGCGACCAACTGCGTTCATGAGCCGCGAGGAAGGCTTCTTCGGCACCGACGAGATCGCCACGACGCAACCGGATATTGCCGAGTTCGACGAGCGGCCAGCCGAACTCGCGGCGCATCCAGGGCCGGAGCTCCTCACATGCGCCGAGCGCTTCGGCCTCAGCGACATCGCACGGACCAGAAATCCGGAGAATCTCGGCCCGATGAACGCGGCATCGCCCACTGATTGCACCGATTGCGGCGCCGTGGCGCCACTGTTCCATCACCTCGGTCCACTGACTCGCGCGGTCGTGTAGCGCCATCCCCTGGGCGGCGCAGATCAACTCGCAGTACATCATCCCCGTCGTCAGCGGGTCGGCCGCACCTGACATCAGGTCAACAGCGATCTCATCGAGGAGGTCGAGCCCTGCTTCGACATGCCCATCAAAAACGTGGACCCGCGCTGCGCACACCCGCCCGATGACGACCGCCGGTTCGACCCCGAGGCGGCCTCCCAGTTCGATGGCCATGGCTGAGAACGTTCGTGCGGAATCCATGTCGCCGGACATGAATCGTTCGTACCCGCGGACGACCGCGATCAGGGCATGAGCGGGAGCCTCGTCGTGCCCCTGCAGCAGCCGCTCGGCGCGGCGCAACCATCCTCGGACCGGCGCCATCAGGCCGGTGTCCATCATCAGGAACATGGCGACCATCGCGGCAGCTCTCGCCGCGCCGGCAATGTCGTCGTCAGCCAGTAACAGCGCGTGCAGGTCTTCCCATGCCGCCACGGATGCTTCGAAGCCGCCGTTGCCGTACTCGGCCTGGGCTCGAAGCTCCAGACCTTCTGCCGAATCTGCTGCCGACCCGCTGGCTGTGAGTAGTTCGAGTGCCTGGGCCCAGTCTCCCTGGCTGATCGCTACGCGGGCTCCCGCTAGTGCCTGCATTGTCGCATTGTGACATCAAATGTCACGCCTCTCTGCTATCGCACCATTCGACGGAGCGATCACGACAAACAGAATCTGAAAGGCCCACTCATGGAACCCATCGAGCAGCTCTCGTACATCTTGCCCACGCTCAACGCCACGGTCGATCGCATCCAGACGATGCAGATGAACGACTCGACGCCGTGCAGTGAGTTCACCGTGCACGACGTGCTCAACCACATGATCGTGCTCGGAGGGTCGTTCACCTACTGGTTCCGCGGTGAGGAGGCCCCGGAGTTGACAGCGCCAGGTGTCTACGGCTGGGTGCCCGCTGCTGAATTCCGCGAGGTCATGGACGATCTCCTCGACGCGGTCAAGAGCCCAGGGGCGATGGAGCGGCTGATGACTACTCCGATGGGCGAGATGCCCGGCGAGACCTTCGCTCGGCTGGTCGCATTCGATGGTCTGATGCACGGCTGGGACCTCGCCTCGTCCACTGGCCAGCGCTTCGAAGTCCCCCCGGCAGTGATCTGCGCCGTCGACGAGTTCGCGCGACAAGCGTTGACCCCGGAGATGCGCGATGGCGACACATTCAAAGACGAGACCACCGCACCTGACGGCGCCAGCACATTCGAGCGTCTCGTTGCTTTCAGTGGGCGTTCGCTCTGATCGAGCCGCTCGACAACTGGTCAATCAACCATCAACCATCAACCATCAACCAACAACCAACAACCAAGGGACACACCATGCACGTCACGAAGAACGACCTTCCCGTCAAGATCAACGCGCCCGGCGCGCACGCGAGGCACCTCCCGGATTTTGGTGTGGCCTCAGGCTCACTCGCCGCGGAGTACTTCACCTTGGGAGCTGGCGCAGACCTGGCGCCGCTTCTCACCGGCCTCGAGCATGATGCCTGTCAGTCAGCCCACTGGGGCTTCATGGTCACCGGCGACGTCGTGGTCTCGTACAGCGACGGCACCGACGAGCGCTGTTCGACCGGTGACGTGTTCTACTGGCCGCCAGGGCACAGCGTCCGCGTGGAGTCCGACGCCGAATTGGTGATGTTCAGCCCTCAGGCCGACCACGCGCCCGTGCTCGATCACATCGCGGCGAAGCTCGCAACCACCTGACGAGAAGATCCGCACGTCGCGCCCGCCTTGGCCAGGCCGGTCAACTCTGTGAGTGCCCGTCTCTAAGGTGACCATCATGGCGAAACTGAAACTGGTGTACGCGTGCAGCGAGTGCGGCACGTCGTACCCGAAGTGGTCTGGGCAATGCGGGAGCTGCGGCGACTGGAACACCCTGGTCGAAGAAGTCGAGGGCGCCGGCGACGACTTGGTCGCTCCGCCGCCGCCCACCAATCGACCGGGGCCGCGGCTCATTGGCGACGTCGGCACCGAGGCGGGCCGCCCCACCTCCACTTGCATTCCTGAACTCGATCGCGTGCTCGGCGGCGGCATCGTCCCCGGAGCGGTCACACTGCTCGGCGGCGAGCCGGGCATCGGCAAGAGCACCTTGCTCCTCCAACTCCTCGCCTCGTGGGATGGTCCGACGCTCTACGTCAGCGCTGAGGAGAGCGCGCAACAGGTTCGCCTCCGCGCCGAACGGCTCGACGCGGTACGACCGCAGCTGTGGCTTCATGCCGAGACATCGCTTCCACACGTGCTCGAATCGATCGAAGAAACCAAGCCTGAACTGGTGGTCATCGACTCGATCCAGACCGTGTTCGACCCCTCGCTCGGATCACTGCCCGGGAGCGTGGGTCAAGTCCGCGGGTGCGCCCAGCGGCTGGTCAACGTGGCCAAAGAGCGCGACATCGCCATCGTGCTGGTCGGCCATGTCACCAAAGATGGCGGCCTCGCCGGGCCACGCGTCCTCGAGCACGTGGTCGACACGGTGCTTCAGTTCGAAGGCGACAAACACCATGCCTTGCGGTTGCTGCGCGCCTCGAAGCACCGCTTCGGGCCCACCAATGAGCTGGGCCTGTTCGAGATGGCCGGCGCCGGGCTCATCGGCGTGCCTGACCCGTCGACCATGTTCCTCTCCGACCGTCGCACCGGCATTCCAGGCTCGGCTGTGGTCCCCACAATGGAAGGACAACGACCGATCGTCGTCGAAGTTCAAGCGCTCACGTCGCAAGGCGTGCCCGGGGTCCCGTCGCGGCGGAGCGCGTTGGGGCTCGACGGCGCCCGACTTTCGATGTTGATGGCGGTACTCGGCCGCCGCGCCCGCTTGCCCGTCGGCGAGAACGACGTCTATGCCTCCACCGCCGGTGGGGTGAAGCTGGTCGAACCCGGCCTCGACCTCGGTGTCTGTCTTGCCGTGGTCAGTGCGTTGCGCAATCAACCGATGCCGGCCGACGT
>JAJCXU010000210.1 GCA_029263275.1 Ilumatobacter sp. | reverse complement strand
CGGCTTCCTCGGCTCGCTGGTCGGCTTCGTTCGGGGCCGCACCGAAACCATGATCATGTCGGTGATCGACGTGATCCTCGCCTTCCCGGCGCTGGTGTTGCTGCTCGCACTGGTCGCCATCTTCGAGGTCCGCGATCTCTTCGTCATCAGCGGGGTGATCGGCTTCCTGTCCATTCCGGCGTACACCCGTGTGTCGCGCGCGAACAGCTTGGCGATCTCGAACCGTGAGTTCGTGTTGGCCGCCCGGTCGATCGGCACGAAACCGACGAAGATCCTGTTCCGCGAGATCATCCCGAACGTGCTGCCCACACTCGTGTCGTACGCGATGGTTGCGGCGGCGTTCGTCATCGTGGTCGAGGGTGCGCTCTCGTTCCTCGGGCTCAGTGTGCAACTCCCCACGTCCACGTGGGGCAACATGATCAACCAGTCGCGCCGCGACATCAAGGTCGACGTGTGGCAGGTGCTCTGGCCATCTCTGGCGCTGACGGTCACGGTGCTGTCGCTCAATCAGGTCGGCGACTTCTTCCAGAAGCGCAACGCGGTCCGCGCCAGCTCACTCTGAGCCACGCCTGCGCTGAGCCACGATTGTTCTGGACCAAGCCTGCGCTGAGCCACGACTCTGCGTTGACCCACCGGCCGCTCGTGCCCGGAGCGACGTCGTCAGGCCGAAAGTCGACCGGTGCCGCGTCGTCGCTCGGATCTAGGATTCGGTCATGAGCATTCCCGTGGAGTTGCCCGACCTGCAGGCCAAGACCGGGGAGTACACGTGGGCGTACTTGCTGACCGTGCGGCCGGATGCCACCCCGCACCTCGTGAGCTTGTCGACCCTGTGGCATGACGACGGGGCAGGACCCGTCTTGCTGATGTTGGTCAGCGCCGGCACGGCCCGCAACGCGTCAGCCGGTTCGGTCGTCACGCTGTGTTACCCACCGATCGATCAGGACGACTACAGCCTGATCGTCGACGGCACGGCGTCGGTGCACGACGGTGACCCGCCAGCCGGAGTCGACCCGATTCCGGAAGGCAAGACGCTCCTTCGCTTCGCCCCGACCGGTGCGGTGCTGCATCGCTCCGCGGCACCCGGCTTCGTCAACTCAGCAACCGGCTGTGCCGACGACTGCCTCCCCGTCGACGCATCGACGACCTGAGCCCCGATCAAGCGTCGAGCTGACGGGTCGACGCGTTCTCTCGTGGGGCGCCGGCGTTCACAGCAAGACACCGATCGCGTGAATCTGAACTGACGGGATCAGCCGTCGTGGAACTGGTCGGGAGACCGTGCCGCGCTCAGGCGGCGTCGCGTTTTGGTGGGCCGGTGGAGCGAACGGTGCCGTCGGGAAATCTCAGCGTGAGTTCGCGTTGGTGGTCGAGTTCGATGGCCCAGTTGTCGTGATGGACGTTCGCGTGGTGCCGGGCGCAGAGTGGGAGAAGATTGTCGAGATCCGTGCGGCCGCCGTGCCGCCACCAGACGATGTGGTGGAGCTTGCACCGGTCATACCGGACTGAACAACCCGGGATGGCGCACCCGGAGTACAGCGCTCGGAGCGCTCGACGCTGTGCCTTGTTGGCCAGCCTTGTCGTGCGCCCGAGTTGGAGTTCGCCGGGGGCGTAGAGAATGACACCGTTGCGGACGACGACGCCGTGGACGTCGACCTCGTCATGGGCCACCAACTGCGCCATGACGCGAGCCGGGATCTCGACCGGGATTGGCCAATCGACCACCGGCCCCGCATCGCCGGGTGTATCGGCATCGATGACGACCACGTACTCAGGGCGTCCCGACCGACCCGAACCGGCCGAGCCGTCGATGATCCGCGTCAGCGCGTGTGCGGCGAGGAACTGATGCTTCTCAATGGGGTCGGTTGGACAGAACTCTGGCACCGCTTCGGCGAACAGTGCGTTGATCGTCCCCTCCAACTTCGATGCCAGCTTGACCCCGGTGACAGGGTCGAACGTGCCGCGTATGTTCCACATGCCCTCGGCATCGGTCCACGTGTTGACACGAACGTTGGCTCGTTGACGTTGCAGCCGGTCGAGCCCGTCGTCGGCCTGCAGGGTCTTGATCTCGAGCTTGAGTCGTCGCTGGAATTCCTCAACGGTTGCCGCCGCGGCCACATCGGCGAGTTCGTTGGCGCGGTCGAGCAGCGCCTCACGTTGATCGTCGTTCAGCTGCTTGGAGCCCCGGGTGAGGGCATCGACGTGGCCCGACGTGATGGCTCCGTCTGCGAGGGCATCAGCGAGCCGCGGCGTGGCGTCGAGCGTGTCGGCTCGCTCCTTCGTGCGATTCGCCTTGCCGAGCGAGCACTTGCCGGCGTCGGCAATGGTGGGTTCGCAGAACGCCTCGACCTTGCCGAGCTGCACGATGAGGGCCGCCTCTTGCGCATCAGCCCACGCACGGATCTGCCGCGTGGCGATGAGCGCCGCCTTGATCCCCGGTGACTGTGCGGCGGCGTCGGAGCGCACGGCAGCCACATGGCTTGCTCGCTCGGCGACCGCGTTCGGAGTCATGTGACCAGTGTGCATGAGCACTGTCACAGAGTTGCGTGCCAGACGAACTGTGTCCGGAATGCAGCGGATTGCTGGGCTGTGGGGACACAGATTGGGGCGGGATTGTCTCAGGTGAGGGTGATTGCGACCGTATTCAGTGGCCCGCGCGTGACGTCGGCGACGCCAGTGCGTCGCTTGCCGTAGAGGTGGACGACGACGTTCGGGTCGGCCTCAATGTTCTGCAACCACTGGGAGTCGCTGCGGACGGTGCTGACCATCAGCTTGTCGCCGAGTCGTGTGGCGAGCAGGGGGATCTGCCGCGGCTCGCCCGACACGCGGCCGGTCACTTCCAGCACGACGGCGCCCCCGCCGACGGGGAGCGGATTCCCCGCGCCGGCGAGCACCGCAGGCTTCACCACCGAGTTGAGGGTTCGGAACGCGGCGCGTGTCAGGTCGGCTTGCGCTGCTCGGATCGACGTCATTCCGCAACGCTACCGAGACACCGCCGGTCGCCCCGCTGACTCCAGACGATCAGGCACCCGCTCACACGGTCAGTCCGACGACGCAGGCGATCGCCGTCGCGGGTCAGGTGGCCCCTCGCCCTCGCCGTTGCTGGTCCGGCAGTGACCTCGCTGGGGCCGCTGACTTCTACGATGCGGGCATGGATGCCACTGAAGCTGACGTGCGACGCATCGTCGCCCAACTGGGGTTGGACGACCCGTCCCTCGACGTCGAGGTCATCGACTGCGACCCCGAACTCGCCGACACCGCACAGTTCGTCGAGGCCTACGGCTACACGCTCGACCAGTCGGCCAACACGTTGGTCGTCATCGGCAAGAGCGACCCGCCGGTCTACGTCGCCTGCGTCGTGCTCGCCAACACGCGGCTCGACGTCAACAAGGTGGTGCGCAAGAAGCTGGGCGTGAAGAAGTGCTCGTTCGCTGCCTCCGACGCCACCGAGGAGCTCACCGGCATGAAGGTCGGCGGCGTCACCCCCATCGGGTTGAGCGACCACATGCCACTGTGGGTCGACAGCCGGGTGATGGATCGTGAACGCATCGTGCTCGGCGGGGGCAGCCGAAGCTGCAAAGTCGTCGGCGATCCCCGCGTGCTCACCGCACTGCCCAACGTCGAGGTCGTCGACGATCTTGCCAAGGACCCGCCGGAAGCCGCACCGGCATGAGTCTCGTTGCGCAGGCCAGCACGATCAGCGGTCTCGAGCCGACACTGGAGAAGACACTCGACCTGATCGGCGTCTTCGTATTCGCCATCTCGGGCGGGTTGCTCGCCGTACGCAAGGGGTTCGAGTTGGTCGGGGTCACGTCGTTGGCGTTGGTGACGGCCCTGGGCGGCGGCGTGATCCGCGACCTGCTGCTCGGGTCGACTCCGCCAACGGCGTTCAGTGACGTGCTGTATCTCGTCGTGCCGCTCAGCGCTGCGGCCGTGGTCTTCCTCGGCCACTGGTTGATCAACCAGCGCGTGAACCGCGCGGTGCTGATCTTCGATGCTGCAGGACTTGGGTTGTTCTGCGTGACCGGTGCGGTCAAGGCCTCATCGTTCGGGACGAGCGCCGTCGGGGCCGTGTTGATCGGCGTGATCTCGGCTGCGGGTGGCGGCATCATCCGCGACGTGCTCGCCAACGAGCACCCCAGCCTCTTTCATCGCGACAGCACGCTCTATGCGATCCCGGCCGCACTGGGAGCGGCAGCGGTGGTCGTGTCGTGGCGCAACGACTTCTACAGCTGGGGCGTGGCCATCGCCGTCGCCGTCGTCGTGTTCGCAATCAGGCTTGCCGCGCTGCAGTTCCACTGGCGTGCACCGAAACCGATCCGAGCACCCGACACCACCTGACAACCAGTCACAGCGGGGCCGGGTACAACTGTGACTCGCTGGTCAGCCCATCTGGGTCGTGTGCGACGGCTGCACGACCATGACGACGCGGTGGTCGCCTTCTTGGTGGAACGGGTAGGCGTCGGCGTCCATGTACTTCTTGGCCATCGAATCGATGAAGGCGTTCGATGCGTCGTCGTCGATGCGGACGACCGTGCCGCGAATCTCCATGTAGCGGTACGAGTTGTCGGGGTCGGTGCCAGACAGTGCGATCGTCGGGTTGCGGACGAGGTTCTCGTACTTCTGACGGCCTTTGGTCAAGGAGAACAAGAAGTGCTCGCCGTCCCAACCGCCCCACACCGGACTCGACTGGATCTCGTCGTCGGGACCCATCGTGGCGATGTGCCAGAAGGTCTTCTTGGTGAGGAGGTCAGCGTGGGATTCGGGGATGGCGGCCATGAGCGGTGCAACACCTGAGGCGGTGTAGAAATTCCGCGAGTGTGGCGTTGAGGCCAGATGTCACGATGACGTATCGCGAAGTACGGCGAGGCGACTGGCCGTGGCCTCGTCGGCAAGCCGAGCACGCGTCGAAGCCAGTGCCGCCGTGGTTGTGGTGCCGCGCCGCCGTGCGTCCATGGCGTTGCGGCCCATCGCCTCGACATCGGCGGGTGTCGGTTGGAACGTGATGACCTCTGTGCCCTTCGCCCGGAGCGCCTTCACTTCGCCAGCGAGTTGTTGAGCGTGCATGGGCCGCAATGTCGGCCACGACGGTCCGTGACCGCGTCGGGTTGCCGACATCGGCGAGATGATGACCACGACGTCGAGTCCGGCCTCGGCGAACAGGTCGGCATTGGTCGGGGAGTGGACGCCGCCGTCGATGTACTGCCGACCCTCGTGTTCGACCGGCCGAAAGACACCGGGGATCGATGAAGAGGCTTGCACCGCCAGCCCAATCGGCACGGTGGGCCCGTCGCGGCCGAAGACGACTCGCTTGCCGCCGTCGAGATCGACGGCACAGATCCACAACGATTTCTCAGGCCACGGTCGCTCGCCGTAGAGCATCCCGATGCGCTCACCGATCTCATCGGTCGAAATCGTTCCGGTTGGCATCATGCCCGCAAGTGCTTTGGCCGGTCGGCCACCTGATCGCAGCAGCATCTTCGGCGACGACGGTCTCGGCAGGCGCGAGAACGGCCGAGGCCGCATGTCGATCGTCGGCGGGCCGCCGGTCCGCCCGACGAGCGCGACCGCTTCGGCCGAGATTGCCTCGCCGAGGTTGCGTGGTGCGAGGTCGATGGGTGGGAACCCGGCGCGCAAGCTCGCTGCCACGCCGGCCCCGGCAGACGTGCCGACCATCAGATCGGCATCGCGGGCGTCGAACCCCGCCTCGGCCAACGCCGTCAGGACGCCGGCGTGGTACGCCGCGCCGACGATGCCACCAGCACCGAGCACGACTCCGACCTGCACCATCGGGCCACACTATGCGGCCCAGTGGACCGCTTCGCCTGTGCGGCGCGACCGGCCAGAGGAGTCTTCGCCGAGTCAACTACTGCTGAAACAGGATCAGGAAGACGAGCAACGCAGGATCATGGCGGTTGATGCCATGGATTCGAGCAGCAGCGAACTCAGTGCTGGCCGACGCCCTGCACGAGCACCGGGCAAGGTGCGTGCCGGATGATGTGGTCGGAGGTCGACCCCATCATTGCTCGGCGAAGACCGCCGCGGCCGCTGGTCCCGACGACGACCACAGTGGCGGGCAACGCCGTGGCCAGCTCGCAGATGGCGCGGCCCGGTCGGCCGACGATGGCCATCAGTTCCATGTCATCGAGGTCGAGGGCTGCGACCGTGGCATCGAGGATCTGTTTGGCTCGATAGTCGCCACTGGTCTCGATCTGATCGGCGAGATCGGGTGCGGACGCCTGCGACCGAAAGCCATTGCCGGTGGTCGTGTCAGCGTCCACCGACGACTCGACGGTGACCAGAATGGTGCGGTCGGCGGGTGCCAACAGTGGCAGTGCGGTGCGGAGAGCGTCGATCGACACGTCCGAACCGTCGGTACACAGCAACACGATCGAGGTCATGGAATCGATTCTCGCAGCTTGGCGTCGTCAGGACCTTGGTCAGAAGTCCCTTCCCGTCACCGCCGATCCAGCCGTACGGTCGAAACATGGGTCGGCGGCTGCGCACAGCAACGGCTGTTGCGGCTGCATCGACAGCTGCACTCACGTTCTACGACCTCAAGCAACGACGTCACGCGATTCTGCGGAACTTCCCGCTGCTCGGCCACGCGCGATACCTGCTCGAAGAGATCGGTCCGGAGCTGCGTCAGTACATCTTCACGAGCAACACCGAGGAGCGCCCGTTCAACCGGGAGCAGCGACGATGGATCTACGCGTCGTCGAAACGGGAGAACAACTACTTCGCGTTCGGTACGAGCAGAGACCTCGAGAGCTCACCGAACTTCTTCATCATCAAACACTCGCCGTTCCCGTTGTCCGCTCCGGTTGTCGGCGACGCCAGCTACGACGAGTTCTTCCCGATTCCCGTGGCAAAGGTGCTCGGGGGAGCGCGCGGACGGGCGAAGGCCTTCCGCCCCACCTCGGTGATCAACGTGTCGGCGATGAGTTTCGGGGCGCTGTCGTCCAATGCGATCGCAGCACTGAACCAGGGCGCGTCCATCGCCGGATGCCTCCACAACACCGGAGAGGGGGGCATCTCACCCCACCACCAGCACGGCGGGGAACTGATCTGGCAACTCGGAAGCGGCTATTTCGGGGCACGCGACGCCGACGGGCGATTCGACCTCGACCGGCTGTGTGCCACCGTCGACGCGAACCCGGTCCGGGCAATCGAGATCAAACTCAGCCAGGGTGCCAAGCCTGGTCTCGGTGGCGTGCTTCCCGCGTCGAAGATCACGCCTGAGATCA
>JAJCXU010000209.1 GCA_029263275.1 Ilumatobacter sp. | reverse complement strand
GTCATCGAGGCCGTGATCGGTCCACTCTGGCTGCGTCTGCTGCTCACCGGTGAACCCATCACCAATGATCTCGCTGATCGCATCGTCGCCCTCGTGGCCGACGGCGTCATTCCCCGCTGAGGAGGTCGGTGATCAGAGGTTGTCGGTCTGGCGAAGGTAGGTCAGTGCGAGCCAGCCCGGAAGAATCGGGAGCCAGAACGTCACCAAGCGGAACAGGAACACGGCCGGAATCACGATCTCGGCGTCCTCGACCGTGCTGAGTGCAGCGATCAGTGCGGCCTCGGCTGCTCCGAGACCGCCGGGGGTGGGTGCTGCATTGGCCACCGCACTGCCGGTCAAGAACAGCAGGCCGACGACGGCCAGTGATGCTGTCGAGTCGAACGCCTTGAGGCTGGCAACCATTGCGCCGAGATACGCCAGCGTGATGACGGCGGAACCTCCGAACAAGAGCACGACGCGCGATGCACTGTGGCTGATTTCTTGAATCGCGTCACGTCCCGACTTCAGTTGAGGAAGCGCGTGGGTACGCAGGAGATCTCTGGTCTTGCGGACGGCGAGTGAGACGCCGATGAGTGCAAGAACGCTGACGAGAATGGCGACCAGCATCGTCACGGAAGGCAACGAGAGGCCGTGATCGGTTTGATTGCCGCTGGCCAACAGCAAGAAGCTCAACGTGAGCAGGACGTGAACGACGACCCCAACGATCGCGTTGAGACCGACCGCGGTGACGCTCACCGCTGCCGGCACGCCCTGCCGCTGGAAATAGCGGATGTTCGTCGCAATGCCGCCCACCTTGGCGGGGGTGACGCGGTTCGCGAACGACGACGCGACTTGGGCTCCGAGCGCCGGCCAGAATCGGAGCCGCATCGGTATCGCTCCGAGCAGCGCCGCGGTCGCCGCGACGTAGGTCACCGCCGAGAAACCAACGGCAACGGTTGCCCACGGGCGTGACGCATCGCGCGCTTGCTCCCAGATGTTGTCGATGTCGGCCAGCTGGGGAATCAGGAACCAGGCGCTCAGCCCAATCGTCGCGATGATGAACAGCGACTTGGCACTCACCCGCGTCAGTCGGACCAGCTCTTCCTCGTCGAGATCGCACTGTTCGACCAACTGCGATGTGATCACCGCGAGACCTTCTTCGCCACCGACCCCGTCGCGCGTGGCGCGACTCAAGGCAAGCGGCTGCATCCATGGCAACGCTCGCTCCAGGTTCTCTGTCGACACTTCGGCTCGCGCCGCGGCGACTGCCCGTTCGGCACCGACGACTGCCGCCGTGGAAGCAAGCAATTCGGCGATATCGGTCCCCAGGGCCTCATCGCCGGCACCCAGCGTTGCCCCGGCGAACTCGATCAGCCAGGGTTGTCCGTCGCTGTCGAACACGACATTGTCCAGCCTGAGATCGCCGTGCGCGATCTGCTTCGAGTGCAGCTCGTCGACCATCGCCCAGACTGCCCGGAGCATGCCGTCGTCGATCTCGTCACCAGACCTGGCGACGTCACCGTCGATCATCTCGTAGGCGAGAACACCACCGTCGATGCCGACCTGTCCGACGCCCACGATCGTGGGGGTGCGAATGCCATGCGCCGCGGCCTGGAGTGACACGAGCGCCTCGTGCTCCACCGCGCGCTGCAAGCTGACGTGCGGACGTCGATCACCTGGCTGCCGGGCGCGCGCCCAGCGGACAGCGCGGAGCAACAGGTCAGCGCTTCGATCGTCGCGACCCAAGACCTTCACCACGACAGCCTGGCCATCGGCCGTGGTGCCCATCCAACGCGTCCCCGAACCCCATCGCTCGAGACCTTGCAGTTGGACTCCAACTACGCCAAGGGCCCGACGGATCTCGGCATCGTCGGGCGCGAGGTCGTGACGTCCGAATGCGAGCAGTACGGCTGAGGCGACGACGAGTCCTGCTCCGACATCGGCAACCAGTCCGAGTGCGGGCACTCCGGCGGACACCACGGAGAAGACCGCGTAGGCCCCGACGAGGCCGGTGAGCCGTCGCATGACGCGATGCGGAAGAAAAGATGCCGAGATCAACAGCATGGCGACAGCACCGGCCAAGAGCGGGTCGCCGGGGCGAAGTCGACCATCGCCGCCTCGGTAGCGGAAGGTCGGAACCTCGGTGTCGAATGCGAGTCGGACGGGCTCGTCGACGAGGTCGTAGATCAGTTCGCCCATCCCGATACTGAGCAACGCAGCTGACGGGAGGCCGATCGCCAGCACGATGAAGCGACGGAATCGCGTCGTCACCAAGGACCAGACGAGTGTTGCGGCGATGGCCACGATCACCGCACCTGCGAGACCAGCGGCCGGGATGTCCTGCAACCAGTCCGGGAGTCCGTCGATGGCGGAGACACCGTCCTCGCTGAGGCCCAGGAGTGCGGAGTCGAAGAGGTTTGCTGCGCCAAGGCCACCGGCCATCAACCCGAGGCCGAGGATCAGCCGGACGACGTCGACAGGGGAGCGCACGTTTCGTGGCCGAGGACGAGTTGACGGCTCGGGCGTCGGTGGTGGTGTCAGGTCAGGTGTTGGCGTCGTCACGGGCAATCGCAGTCGGGGTGAGCGAATCGATTCAGGAACGCAAACCACAGCACGGTCGCGAAGGCGGTTCCCATCGCCGCACCCGCCACGACGTCGAGGGCATTGTGCTCGCCGTAATACAGACGTGCGATGGCGACGATGACCGCCCATGCCACCGGGACCGGTCGCCACCGAGGCGGCAGGAACGCGGACAACAAGATGCCCAGAGCGAATGCTGTCGTTGCGTGCCCGGACGGAAAGCTCAAGCCCTCGAATGCCGGCCCCCGGACGTTGACTTCAGGGCCGAGCGAGACATAGGGGCGCTCGCGTTGGACCAACTGTTTGACGAGTCCTTTCTCGATGCCCAGTTTCAGCGGCAGGATGCAGGCGAACGCGACGAAGTGTTGCCAGCGACGCGTGAACCACACCACGACCAGTCCGCCAGCCAGCGGCGCCAGGATGACGCCCGGCTGTTGGAGCGCCCACATCGCGGGCTTCAGCCAGTCAGGCCAGCCGTTGAAGAAGCGGAGTATCTCTGCTTCCCACTCGGGCACGTCGCCGTTCCAGGCAACAGTGGACGAACCCACCAGCAGCGCAGTCGCCACGAGCAGGGTGATGACGAGGCGTCGGGTCGAGATCGTGTGGCCGATCATCAACGTCCGGTGATGGTGGTCCGGTGCGGGAGCTGGTGTCGTGGTCACGGTCGGCCCGCTCCGTCGTTGATCGCGTATGAGGCGAGTCCGCCACCAAGCGCTCCGATCGCGAGGCCGCCGAGGATGTCGAGAGGCAGATGCGCTCCGACGTACATCCGTGCTCCGCCAGTCAACGCAGCCACCCCGAGTGCTGCCGTCTTGATCGTTGGAGACTGGCCATGCGTCAGCGCGAGCGCAACTGTGGCGGCAACAGCGGAATGTCCAGATGGGTAGCCGAGCCCGCTTTGCGCTTGGCCACGAACGTTGACCGCGTCGAGTTCGGCCGAGGGGCGGCCGCGCCCCACCAGTGGCTTGATCAGCTTGACGCCACCCCAGACCCCGACACCCGCCACCAGCACGGCGGCTGCTCGTTTCTTGTCACGTGCGCGCAGTTGTGAGCCGGCCGCGCCGAAGACGGTGGCGAGCGAGCCGCTCTGCATGACGGCCCACACGGGTGCATACAGCGCCTGGGGCAGATCGTTGAATGAACGGAACACCCGCTCCTCTTTGGAAGTGACGTGGCCGGCGCCCGCAGCTCGGCTGGTGCAAGCCGCAACGGCAACCGCGAGGGCTGCCTGGACGGTCCGAGTTAATCGACGCATCACAGTTCCCGGTCGATGAACGATTCAGCGAGTTGGTCGCTGACGAGTGTTCGCGGGACGAACACCAAGGTCTCTTCGAGAACGGTGAGCTCTGCGCGTTGCACGTCGTCGTCGAAGTCGAATTGCCAGGTCGCGCAACCTCCCTCGAAGAGGTAGAAGAACGTGGTCTGCAGCCGAGACCCGGCTCGGTCGGTTCGAGCAAATCGCTCGACCTCTTCCTGATCGCTCGGTTGCTGAGCAGCTCCGGTTCTGTCGCACCATTTGTCGAACTCGAACTTCGCAGCTTGTTCCCCGGCCCGATCCGAATCGAATCTGATCGTCGTGCCGTCGTCGGTGATGCCGACGCCGTCGACTTCCCAGCCGAGCGGGAGGGGCGTGAAGCAGGGCAGCATCTCTGCGGACGGAACGGACTGCGCTGCGATGATGGCGGAGTCGCCTCGCTCGCAACTGGGCAGCGGAGTGGCATCTTGCACAGCGCACGATGCGGCGAAGACGGCAAACAACGCGCTCGACACCGCGACGCTGAGCGTTCGTTTCGATGGTGACATCATCGCAACCCGATGTCTGCGAGATTGCCGAAGAACGTGACAGCCAGGAGCGACGCGACGATGCCCACCCAGACGGTGAGCGCAACGCGGCGCAATGTCCAGCGTTGGATCGCCACCGGTCGGCGTTCGGGAACCATCGCCCTGAATTTGGTGACGAGTTCGCGGCCATCACGGCGAACGTCAGCTCTGAGGGCGGATGGAAGCGTGACGCCGCGTGCGGCAGCGAACGCCTCGGAGATCTCGTCGTCGCTGAACAACAGACGGGCCCGCTCGTAGACGAGCTCGGGCGTGCTGCCAAGTGCAAGGACGAGCATCATGTTGGCCAGGTCGACTGCCTGGCGCCACGGGGTGGGCCTGATCTCGGCGAACGCCACATCGATCAGCCGAAGGCGATCTCCCTGGACCATCAGGTTGGCGGGCTTGATGTCGCGATGAGCGATCCCGCCGCGCCACATCGTGGCGACCTCTGCGAGGCCCTGGTCGATGAGATCCTGCGTGACTTCTGCCTCGCTGATCTCGGTTGCGCCATCGAGAAACTCCGTGACCAGGAGGTACTCGCGGTCCGGCGTGATTTCCACGATCCCCAGCGGCTTCATGGTGTCGACGCCGAGGTCGCGCATCACGTGCAGCATGTAGTGCTCCTGCTGGATGAGTCCTCGAACCGATGTGAAGTGCTGCTCGTCTTCCAATCGGCCATACATGAGCGTTCGCCCGAGCTTGTACGAACGGTCCGATCGCAGATGGCTGCGCGCGTAGAGCTTGGCGAAGTATGTGTCGCCCTCAGCTGTGGTGATTCGTAGCGGCGTTGAACCCGCCGAGCCGGCGAGGCCAACCGGTGTGAGATCGGCGACGGAGATGCCGAGCTGTCGCTCGACGCCCAACCTGATGGCGTCGCCTCGCGCCCCGGTGACGTCGAGGTGGGCGGTCTTGCCGCCGCCATAGGCGACCGGGAACACGCTCTCCGGGGCCCACATCCGGAACATGAACAGCGTCATCGCAACGCCGACGGTCGCTCCCGCAAGGACATCGCTCGGATGGTCGACGCCGGTGTACAGCTGAGCGAAGCCGAAGGCTGTCAGTGCCACCACCGTGACGGTCCAGCCGACGCGTCGCCAGATACCCAGTGGCGCAAACGTCAGAACGCAGGCGACGAGCGCTGCGGTCGCGAGTGTGATCGGGCGAGACGGTTGTGCGAATCCCTCCCATTGACCGATCTGCGAGATGCCCAGCGGGCGTGGCCGTTGGATGTGCCGGGTGATCGTCGTGACGACCAACGCAACGATGGACAACGACGTGAGCATCAGCAGGATGTGGCGGATTCGCTTCGTTGCGATGCCCCCGAGGATGACCGCCCAGCCGGCGAGTGGTGTCAGCCAGAAGGTACCGAACTCGTTGATCCACTTCATCGTCGGCGTGAGCCAACTTTGTCGACGAGCGACGATGGGATCCATCAGATCGAGGTCCCGCTCGGTGATCCAGATCGCTGGACTGTCTGAGAGAAAGACCCACGCCCAGACCACCGCCCACAGTACGAAGCCAATCAGCCACGCGATTGCGACCTTGTTGAGTTCGCGGGGGAGTGGTGGCGGCTCGCCTGACGGGCGCCGCTGGCGGCCCGATACCGGATGTTTCGAACTGGGAATCCGGCTCTGAGCTCCGGTCGTCGTGGCGCTCACGTGCTCATCTTCGCATCTCTTCGGGATCGCGTTCGACAAGAGGCGCCGGTTTTGCTTCGGTTGGGCATGTGGAGCCTCCTGCTCGATTCGAGTGGGTCTCAGTCGGTTTCGACTGATCCGTATCCGATGCTGGTGTCGAATTCGAGGACGATCTTGGTGTCGCTGGAGACGTCGGTTTCGGCGTCGATCGTTGTGTTGAAGCCGGAGTCGTCCTGGCCACCCACGCTGAGCTTGCCGATTGAGACTTCGCCGTTGGTGGAGTAGGAGACATCGGCCGGGAGTTGCACGTGGGCGTATCCGATGCCGTGTTCGATCGTGATCACGTGTTCACCCGGAGGGAACTCGACGTCGCGAAGATCGATATCCAGATTGCCGATGCCGAATTGGTAGTCGGCCCGCACGTCGTCGAACGACGTCGGGTGATAGCCCCGGTCGCCGACACCGTCGTCGAGGTGCGGGGCAGCAGTTGCGGAGATGGCCAAGACCGGAAGCAGCAGGAGGCCGACGAGAGGCGTGTGTTTGCCGCCGCCGAATCGAACTCGGGCGAAGAGGGCCGCGAAGAAGCCGAACACACCGACGGCGATGACTGGAAACGGGCTCACGTCGGCCCACCCGGTGGCGCCGACAATGAGGGGTCCGGCAGTGGCGAGTCCCAAGAAGGCTGCAACAGCGGGCGTGATGTTCGCGCCGATGTCGGTGTTGTGCTCGGTTCCGAGCGACGTGTCGGTTGTTGGCTCTCGCTGCGGATCGGTCTCAGTTGTGGGGTTGGTGACCGTGTCGGCGAGGAGGTTTGAGGTGATGGCGCCGGGAATGAGTCCCGGGTTCTTGTCGTCTGTTGCTCGGAGCGGCTGTTGGTCAAGTGTCGTGGTCATGTCGGTTCCTTTAGTTCTGAATGAATGACTCCAGCCTGAACCAACGTGGAGTCGCTGGCATCCGGAATGAGGACCCTTCGATGTCCGACGAAGGGTTGATGGGGCGGCCGGCGCGTCACCGATTTGGCGTACTCGATGTTGCGAGTTCTTCCGTCGTCTGACCGAGTCGCAGCCTCAGGCTTGGCTCGTCGAACCGGGTTGGACCACGCCCGCTTCGTACGCGAGGACAACGGCCTGTACCCGGTCCCGTACGCCGAGCTTCGAGAGGACGCGACTGACATGGGTCTTCGCTGTGGCGTCGCCGATGTAGAGCGCGGCGGCGATCTCTCGATTGCTGAGCCCGGTTGCGAGGAGGCGCAGTACCTCGAGTTCTCGCTCGGTCAGGTCTGCCAGTTGCGGACTCGGCACTATCTCGACCTCGGGCTGAGCGCCAAGGATCATCGTGAAGGCGGTTCGCATCAGTTCTTGGTCGTCGGCAACCACCACACGCAATGTCACAACTGCACCTCGCTGCTCTCGGATTCCGGCACAGTCGCCGGCGTGTTTGACGACGTTGGTCAGCGCTTCTTCCACGATGCGATATGTGGCGAGACCAAGACCGGGCGACACGTCTCGTTCGGTCCCGACCTTGATGAGTTCGGTCGGGATGCCGGCCTCGGTGCAGTTCTCGACGAGCTTGGGGAGATCACGGAGTTGGGGTTGCGGTGCGTAGTCGGATGCGTCCGTCTCAGCTCCTCGAAGCACGCCGAGCATGCGTCGCAGTTCGTTGAGTGACTCTCGGCCGACGGACTCGATCTTCGCCAAGCATTCTCGGCCGCGTCTGCGTTGACATGGACGATGGACTGAGCAGCAGCGGCTTGCACCGTGACGACGCTCATGCCATGCGCGACGACGTCGTGCATCTCGCGTGCGATGCGGATGCGCTCTTGGGAGACGGCGCGTTCGGCTGCGATGAGACGGTCGCTCTCTGCGCGTTCTGCTCGACGTTCGGTATCGGCGAACAACCGCTGGCGGTTTCGGATCACGCTTCCGGCGACGGCTGCGGCACCCAGGTACAGGCACATCGCGAAGGACGTCGCGAAGTATTCGGCTTCCTCAGCAAAGATGGTGAGCGTCGCGGTGGTGAAGAGCACGATCGATGCGGTCGTGATTGCCAGCCAGGCATGGCGGCGATTCGTTGTGTGCGCGGCGACCGAGTAGATCGGCACCAACCCGATGATGGAGCCATACGTGCCGTAGTCCCTGCTGTAGTACGTCAGGGACAGCCCGGTGACGATGGCGAGCACGGTCAAGCTCGCTTGTCGACGAAAGACCAGAGCCGCACCGGACCCGGCGAGCAGTGCCACACCGACCAGGTCGGCCTCTCGGGTGCCGTCGAGATGCTCCTGGCTCACGAGTTCTGCGTAGGCGACCAAGATCAGGAGCAGCGAAAACGACACATCGACGGTACCGCGAGCTGTTGGTGCGGTCGTCGGTCAAACCGGTGATGCCAAGTCGGCCAAAGTGATGACTCCGCGCGCCCGGGCCATCGAGGAAGGCTCTCGATGGCCAGGGCGATGACGGCTGTTTCAGGCTGCGGGTGGGGCGGCAGCGAGGAACACGTTGAGACGCTCGAAGGCCTTCTCACGCTGCGGGACAACGGCCTGGTACTCGGAGCTGTTGAAGACCGCGCGCACTGCAGCGTCATCGGCGAATTCCATGATGACAACGGCCTGTGGGGCGTCCTCGCCGACGAGGTCATCGATGTGCCCGTACCGGCCAGTCAGGGTGCCGCCCGCGGCCGTCAGCAGTGAGAGTGCCACTCCAGAATATGCCGCATAGTCGTCGTCGGAGTCGGGGCGGCGGATGCCCGTGATGATGAGTTGAACAGTCATGGTGATGTTGCTTCCTGAGTCGTACCTCGGTGTTCCGAAGTGCGATCCACTCTGGGGTCGGCGTTCGCATCAGACATCGCCCAACACCACCGATCACCCACTCGATGGCAGCGGGTGGTGAAGGCGTCAGAGCGTGGGCGTGTCCGGTGCAGGACCTAAGAGGTCCCACTTGTTGCCGCTGATGTCGCGGAACACTGCGACGCTGCCGTACGGCGCGTTACGCCGCTCACTGACGAATTCGACGCCGGAGTCGACCATGTGCCGGTGCATGTCGTCGAAGTCGTCGACGCGCAGGAACAGACCGACGCGGCCGGCGAACTGTTCGCCGATCGCATCGGTCTGTCTGTCGCCATCAGCCTGTGCCAGCAGCAGTCCGGCTTCGGCGCCGGGTGGTCGAACGACGACCCAACGTTTGGGTTGTCCGTCGTTGGTCGTCGATGGGCTGTCCTCGACGAGATCAAAACGGAGCGCGCCGGTGAAGAACTCGATGGCACGGTCGTAGTCGTCGACGATGATTGCAGCGAGCTCAAGATGCACCCGAGCACGGTACGTCACCCGCGTCAGATCTCGACGAGCAAGTCGGCGAAGACCTCCTCCTCGTCGACGTCGAGTCCCTTGCGTTGAAACCACGCGCAGACGTTGACGACGTCGCGATGCAGGAAGTCGAGACCCTGCAGGTTGGCGGCGATGTCGATCGCTTGCGGGAAGTCGATGAACCACAGCTGCTCTTCCCACCACAGCAGGTTGTAGGCCGACATGTCGCCATGGGCGAGACCTTCCCGGGTCATGCAGCGCAACCCGGCCACGAGTTGGTCGAACGCGTCACGGAGCTGCGCTGCACTGAGCCGTGCAGCCTGCAGCTGAGGGGCGGCTTGGGAATCGTCGCCGATGTACTCGAGGTCGAAGACGTCGTCGCCGTAGGCAATCGGGTATGGCACGGTCATCCCGGCGTGCCACAGCCGGCTCATCACCTCGTGCTCGTGGCCGGTCCAGCGATCCTGGAGCAGATGCTTGCCGTACGTCGACATTCGTTCGACGGCGCGGCGGTCACGCGACTTTCTGAACTGTCTGCCTTCTCGATATTGGACGTCGTTGACGAACGCGGACGATCGCTGGAAGCCGAGCGCCTCGAGCTGTCCCTTCTGTTTCACCTCCCTGGGGAGATAGCGCTTGCGAGCGAATCGACAGCTCTCACCGCCGACTTGTTCGGCGGTGGCGTCTGCTGTTCGTTCGATCAGGTGGACTTGGGCTTCTTTACCGGACTTGATGACGCCGAGGTCGACGTCGGTGCATGGCTCAGAGACGAGCCATGTCGGGGTGGTGCGCATTGCTGAGCATCTCCTGGGTGGGTTGCGGGTGCGTGAAAGCAGCCGCGCTCGCCATCAGGCGCTCGAATTGACGAAGACCCGCTCTGCGGAGGGGGATGTCAACTCAGCGGGTGAGAGTGCGCGGCCGAGGTGGGTTGGCACAAGAAACAGACATCTGGGTGACCCTCCTTCGCTCGGCGTTGAGTGGCAACGTAGCCCAGTTGGTCGCGGAGCGACGGGTGGGTTTCTGAACCGGGGAGAGCGGGGGTAGTGCCTGCTCCACCATCCAGTCGTCCCTCCGCCCCATTTCGCGCCGGACGTTGGTGCTTGATGCTGGAGACATGCTCCAGAACCGCACCCGCTTGCACCGCTCCGCATTGACCGCAACGATGATCGCCCTCCTCGCCACGGGGTGCAGCGTCACCGTCGAAGGACCTGGCGACGCCGGAATTCCTGGGGAGTCGCTGCCGCCGGTGACCGAACCCGTCACCACGTTGCCGCCGACGACGCTGCCAGCCACGACATTGCCTCCGACGACGCTGCCTCCGACGACGTTGCCTCCGACCACGCTGCCAGCCACGACGTTGCCGCCCACGACGTTGCCGCCCACGACCGTCCCACCGGCTCCGGCTCCGGCTCCGGCACCCGAGCCAGAGCCAGAGCCAGAGCCCGAGCCAGAGCCCGAGCCGGAGCCGATCGAGGTACGCGTGAAGGCCGCGCTGAAGGGTGAAGGCAAGATCCGGGTGAACGGGAAGCGGATCGCGGGAACCGGCGACAACATCAAGATCGGAACCGAGTACCTCGACGTCGACATCTCGGACTACCTGGAGCCGGGCACCAACACCATTCAGGTCGACTACGTCCGCATCGCCGTCTTCTGTGACCCCACGCTGGAAGTGCAGATCAGAGTTAACGGGAACCTCGAAGTGAATCGGTCGACCAACACCGGCGACTGCATCTTCGAGTGGAACTGGACCATCGACGGGACCACCGGTGCGATCAAGAGTCAGCGAGACAGCGGGTGATTCGAGTCTTCGCGGTTGACGACCAGTTGCCCTTCCTGCGGGCCGCGGCAGCGGTCATCAGGGCAACGGACGGCTTCGGCTTGATCGGCTGTGCCTCGTCGGGTCGATCGGCGCTCGACCGACTCGACGAGATCGGCGGTGACGTCGACGTCGTGCTCCTCGACATCCAGCTCGGCGACCTCGACGGCATCGCCGTGGCCCGTCAGTTGACGGAGCGGTGGCCCGAGCTCAGTGTCATCTTCCTGTCGATGCTCGACGAGCGTGACCTTCCCGCTGATCTCCAAGAATCCGGAGCGGTCGGATTCATCTCGAAGTCCTCGTTCGGCCCCGAATCGCTTGAACGGTTTCGCCCAACGATTCACCTGCCCAACGGCGCCGTCTAATCTGAGCGACCGTGAGGGATGGGCGCGAGCGGTCGCTGAACGAGTTGCAGCGCAACGCCCGTGACCAGTTGCGCGCTGCGGTCATCTCTGAGCAACGAGCGTCGTTGGTCGCTGCGGTCGTGCCGATCGGATTGTGGCGGTGGGTGCTTCGGGCGCCGGGGCTCCTGCT
>JAJCXU010000208.1 GCA_029263275.1 Ilumatobacter sp. | reverse complement strand
TGGTGATCGCGACGACGATGGCGAGCACCGCGATGGTGAGCGACGCGACCAGTAGTAGCGGAAACAGCGCATCGGGCGCCCAGTCCGCCATCCACGTCGAGTACCGCCGGAATCCGACGGGAAGGGTGGCGACACCCATCGTCGCCCACACCACGAGTGCGAGCCCGATCATCAACCGTGCCCAGTCGCTCGACAGCGTGGCACCGAGCAGGTATGTCGCGCGCTTGTCGGAGGTGTACGTCGGCCCGAGGTCGAAGCGGCGGTCAACGGCAGGCCCATCGAGCGGCACGAACCCGACCGAGCTGCGCGGTTCGGCCGGTTCCGCCTCCCCGAAGACGAACCCCATCACGGGGCGGGAGGCCTCCGCCGCCCACGCTCGTTCCTCCACCTCTGACTGCGGCGCCCCGTGTTCGAACTCGCCGCGTAGCCACGTCCGGAACCCTCGGTCCTGGAAGATGAACGACGGATAGTTGGCCCACCCGGCGCCATCGGTGAGTTGGTGTACGCGAGCGCCGTCGCCCGAACTGAACACCGCTCGGCCACTCGGCAACGCGCCCGGAATGGCCGACGACGCCACCACCGCGCCAGCAACTTCGACGTCGGGTGTCGTGCGCCGCGAGAACACGACGGGGAGCTCGGTCGCGAGATCAACCGCAAGCACGTACAACTCGATGCCGGTCGCAGCATGCAGTTCCCGGAATGTGACGGGCCCACCGCCCGATGCGCCGACCTGTTCCGACAGGCGTTGATCGATCCACCGCCGAAGCCCCTCGCTGTCGTACACCGAAGTAGCCCGCCCGAGCACGGCAAGCCCCAAACGCGCGGCGACCGGTGTGTGAATGGTGGCCAGCCCGTCGGGAAGAATCGCTTCGAGTTCGTCGGCACTCATCCCGGACGCGATGAGTGCGGCCGTGATGGCGCCAGCGGACGCACCGGCGACGCTCCCAAACCAGAGGCCCCGATCGTCGACCGCGCGCAGCGCCCCGATGTTGGCGACGATCTTCGCGCCGCCGCCCTGGAAGACACCGTTGACCAAACGCGTCGGTTCAGCCGGTGCCGCCCCCTCCCGCTGGCTTGAACTCATGGTCCAGTCTGTTTAGCAGGGGCGGAGGGAGCCGATTTCACGATCGCACCGGGAGCGAGCTCTTCGGAGTCGTGGACGTCTCGCGGCAGCGCTGGCCAACCGGCCCACGTTTCCAGGCTGCGCATGTAGCGCTCAACGTCGCTGACGGAGAGGTCGCCGAAGATGAAGAGTGACATGCCCACATCTTCCGGGAGTGCGCCGCCTGCCTCTATGGCCCCGGCGACTGGCTTCGACAGCGCGCGAGTCAGGCTGAACTGTCTGTTTCGCCAGCACGCGTGTCGTCGACGGGCGCGAGCGATGCCAACCCGGCGTAACAGCGCGCGGCCCAGAACGTGGCCCCGTTGCTGACCGAGGAATCGCGGGCCCGGATCAGCTGTGTGCGCGCCCGGTCGGGGTGCCCGAGATATGCGGACGCCAGGCCGAGCACTCGGTCGATTGGCCCCCAGCAACTCAGCTCCCCCGCAGCAACGGCCCACTGTCCAGCGAACGGCTCGAGCCGATCGGCGAAGCGCCGCACGACGTCGCCTTCGTCGGCCAACACCGCGCTCTCCAGCGTCGCCACCGCCGTGGCCATCCACAGCCAGTTGCGCGGCCACGGTTCGAGTTGTTCGAGTTCGCCCAACAGGCGACGAGTGTCTTCGTGATGCCCCGCCTCAGCGTTGACGAGCGCGAAAGCCGAGATGAACAACGGGTTCGAGTCGACGAGGTCGGCGAGCTGGCGTTCGAGCAGCGCGAGTTGGGCCTGCTCACCGCGGTCTCGGCCGATCGAATAGGCGATCGTCATCCGCACGAGGGTGAGGTTGTGGCGGCCCGTCATCGCAATGGCCGCATCGGACTGCTGCTCGGCGCGCTCGTGGTCGCCGAGGGTGGCGTGAATCATCGCCTGCCCCATCATCGCCCGGCTCAGCAAGAAGGTGGTTCCGGCAGCGTCGGCGACCTCGACGGCACGGTCGGCATCGGCGAGTGCGCTGCGGAGGTCACCGAGCTGCACCCGCGACGCCCAGCGGATGTTCAGCGCCTCGATCAGCACGCCCGTCCATCGCGACGGGCCCCCGCCCCGAACTTCTCGCTCGGCGCGGTCGATGATCCGGCTCGACACCTCACTCCGTTCCGCAGCATCATCCGGCGACCAGCACGCACGTGCCACTTCCGTCTCGACCATGGCTCGATCGACCGGGTCCATCGCCTCGATGTTGGCCAGCCCGAGCCGCGCCATCTCTGAGCGTTGTTCGTGCGGCACGGCGACCGGAAGGAGCCGGGATCGGCGGATGTGGAGCATCGCGGCGAGGACCGCAGGCTCGGGCGGGCATCGGTCGCTCGCACGCTGCAACAACCGCAGCAGTTCCGGGTCGTCGAGGCCGTGGCGTCGGTTGAGCGACGCCACCAGGGCAGCTTGCGCGAGCGTGGCCGGATCATCAGCGGACTCGGCGAGGTCGGCCGCACGATAGAGCTGGGCGATCGCCGCCTCGTTGCGCGTCGCGACGAAGTCGGCCCGACCGTGCGCCACTCTGAGCCGAGCCTCAACACCGTCGCGCGCTGCGTTCGCGGTCGAACGTTCGATAAGCGCAAGCGCCTGGTCGAGAATGCTCACCGCTCGCTCGTGGGCGAGACGCTCGGTGGCACGAGTGGCGACATCCGCCGCGATGTCGCCTGCGTGCAAGGGGTCGCCGAGGCGGTCGGCAGCGAACCAATGGTGCACCGCCGCCTCAAGATCTTCGAGCCCGTCGCCGTTCTCCTCGAGCCGTCGCGCGATCGACGCATGCATCAAGCCGCGCCGCGTCGCGGACAACGAATCCGCGATCGCCGCACGCACAATGGCGTGTACGAATCGGAACTCACCCGGGCGTGTGCCCTCGACGAGCAAGCCGCTCTCGACGGCGCGGTCCAGCCGACCGATCGTTTCGATCGAACTCGCGTCGACGAGGTCAGCGAGCGTGATCACGTCGAAGTTGGGGCCGATCACCGCTGCGGTCGTCAACGTCGCCGCGCTGTCCTCACCGAGTCGCTCGACCTGCTGCAGGATCCATTCCTTCACGCCAGCGGGCAGCTCGGCGCCGTCGAGCGCAATTCCGGGGCTGCCACGGAACTGGTGCAGTAGCTGCAGGCCGAAGAAGGGGCTGCCCTTGGTGAGCGAATGCATCGCGTCGATCGTCTCGTCGGTGATCTCCACGCCGAGATCCCCAGCGAGTCGGGTGAGGCCCCCGCGCGTGAGCGGTTCCATCGGGATGGTCGTCGCGCCCGGTCGGCCGGTCAGCTGGTCGAGGATCTCCCGGTCGATCGTTGTGCGGGACCCGACGAGCACGGCAAGCGATGGCCCAACATCGTCGAGGAGTTGCGCCAACAGTGCGACCGACGAACCGTCGATCCACTGCACGTCATCGAGCACGAGCGTGACCAATCGCCTGGTCTGGCGCAGCGCGGTGACGATCTTTCCGAAGAAGCGGCGGCGATCGATCCACCCCTCTTCGTCCCGCTCCAGCTGGCCTGCTTCGAAGGGGAAGAGGTCGCTGCCCAGCGCGTCGAGAAACACCTCGAACGCACCGCCGGCCTCACTACACCGTCCAACGAAGACGAGCTCACCCGCCTCCACCGCCCGGCCGGCCAACTCGGACAGGAACCGTGTCTTACCCAGCCCAGGTTCGCCACTGACGATGACGAGCGCGGCGTGTGCGGCAGCGCGGCTGGCGTCGATCGACACGAGACCCTCGCGGACAGCGTCCTCGCGCCCGGCCAGTGGCGTCGAGCGTCGTGCCGCGATCCATGCCGACGCATCGCTCGCGATGAGTTCCGGCTCGCCCGACGGGGACTGCGGCGCTTGTTCGAGCCGGGCCTCACCGGCTGCACGCAGCTCGATGCGATGGTCGGCGAGCGGATGGAAGCTGTACGCATCGTCGCCGCCCAGCAACATCTGCACGGGCGACGAGCACAGAACGTTCACCGGTGCAGTCAGATCGCTCAGCCCGACTGTCTCGTTGACGAGTTGCTGCAATGTGGCGCCGTGCAGCCCGCCGAGATCGGCAGCGTGCAGCGCGATCTGGGCCGACCCGGTCGACCCGAGACGACACGCGGCGCTCGCGGCGTCACCAACACGTGAGAACACGAAGAGCGATGTCCCGTCGGGCAGTCGTGCCGTGCCCACCGGCCGGCCGCCCGCCCGTTCAACGATCTCGATGTCGGCCTGCTGCACCGCCCACTCGTCTCGCGGAGCGATGAGCATCAAGGTGATCGTCCCGGCGGGGATCTCCATCTCGGCTGCATCGCGCAGGCTCCGAGCAAAGTCGACGGCACTCCAGGGACGCCCGAGGGGATCCCACGTGAGGCCTCGGCGGACGACGCGTTCGAGGTGGGCCAGCTTCCCGTCGGCCAGCGCGGCGGGCCACGCCGATCCGAGCTTCGGGGTGATCCCGGTGAGCAGGAACACCGCGAGCGCGGCGAGGGAGTACAAGTCGGCGGACGCGCTGACCGGCTCACCAGCCAATACCTCGGGAGCGGAGAAGCCCGGCGTACCCAGACGTTCGCGTTCATCGCCGATCCGCATCGCCGCGCCGAAGTCGATCAGTACGGCACGACCGTCAGGCGTGACCACCACGTTCTCGGGCTTCAGGTCACCGTGCACGACCACCGGATGATGCTGATGGAGATGTTCGAGCGTTTCGGCGATCTGATCGATCAAGGTCAGCACGTCCGGGAGCGCCATCGCACCCGACTGTGCCGACACCACCTCTTGCAGGTCGCGGCCCTCGATGTGTGCGCTGATCATGTAGTAGCGATCGCCCTCGACAAGATCGCTCCGCACGACCGGCAACCCACGATGGGCGGCCACCCCCATCAGCAATGCGGCCTCGCGGCGCAACACGTCGAGATCACTCGCGTCTCGGAAACTGCGCGTCTTGAGCACGACATCGACGTCGAGATCGAGGTCGCGAGCGAGGAGCACCGATGCCTCACCACCTCCTGCCAACCGTCCCCGAACTTCGAACCGACCGCCGACGACCTCCGGCTGCGCGGCGCCGCTGGCCCCCTGCTCAGCACCGTCCTCGTTGCTCACGACCGCGGCTATGTCTCTCGGAGCGATTGGAGATCCGCCAGCCGTACGGCGCCGCATCCCAATGCTTCGTTGGCGAGTCGGACTCGACGGTCGGGACCTTCTTCGACGTCGAACTTCGCGTAGAGGCGGCCGAGCTGCTGCTTGACCGCACTCTCGGTCACCACCAACTCCGCGGCGATTGCCTGCACGGTTGCGGGTGGGGTGAACGTGTCGCCCCCGAGCACCGGTGAGCACAAACTCAGCAGCACGCGCCGCTCGCCGGGAGTCAGATCGGGAATCGAGCGTGCGGTCTGCGTGCTCGACCGATCGTCGGTTGCCGCCACCAGCGTGTGGAAGACCAGCGTCGTTCGCTCACCCAATCGAATCTCATCCTCGGGCGCCAACAGGTGCACCGCCCCGGGTGCGAGGCGCGTCCCGTTGACGAAGAGCCCATTGGTCGCATTCGTTGCCTGGACACACCAGCCCGTCGGCTTCGGGATGAGCACCGCGTGCAGACGCGACACCGTGGGGTCACCCTTGAGTGCGAGGTGACCGTCGACATCGGCGAGTCCCACATCGCGCCCGACCGTCAGTTCCGTCGACAGCGTGACCGTCTCTGGCGCATGGTCGGGTTGCAGCACCACGAACCATGACCGCGGGAGATCGACATGGGCAGCCGCGGCCTCGCCATTCGCCGCGCTGCGCAGGTCGGCAAAGTCTCCCTCGCCGAGCTGATGGATGTGCACCGATTCCTCGACGTCACGCAACTCATGCAGCCCGAGATCGACCGTGCCCTTCACTCGCGAAGCAACACGCACCGCCTCGGTCAACAATGTTTGGCCGCCGTGACCTGCTGCCGACACGCGGGCCGCGGTGTTGACCGCCGGCCCGAAATAGTCGCCACCGCGCTGCTCGGCCTCACCGAGGTGGAGACCGGCGCGCACCCGCAACTCGGGACCCGGCCACGCCGCGTTGGCAAGCGCGGCCTGCAGCTCCGCAGTGGCGTGCACCGCCTTGGAGGCAAGCGCGAACGCCGCGGCGAAGGAGTCGCCGGCCGTGCTGAACACGTAGCCGCCGAGCGATTCGATCGCGGATCGAACGATGTCGTCGTGGATGCGCAGCGAGGCGGACATCCCGTCGGAATCAGCAGCCCAGAGCCGCGTCGAACCCTCGACGTCGGTGAACAGGAACGTCACGGTCCCCGACGGGACGACGCGTTCGTCGTCATGCACACCCTCTCCCACGTGCACATTCTCGCACGCTCCGCGGGCGCCCCCGGTCCCGAACCCGTGGTCGGGGGCGCGAGACAGCAATGTCTGGCTCGCGCGCCAGTGTGCGGAGGGGCGAATGAGCGCACGGTGGTGCTCGTGGTCGTCACCGTGGCGATCCGGAAAGGGAAGCTATGTACATCATGCGGAGATTGGGCCACGTCGAGGGGCTGGAAGGCATCGAGAAGGCAGTCGAGGCCACCCAGATCGTTCAGAACGCTGGAGTGCCCGCCTCGCTCTGGGTCGCTGGCCTTGGAGCGGTGCCCGGAAGCATTGGCTGGTCGGTCGGACTCGAGACGTTCGCCCAGTGGGCGGACTACACCGACAAGCTGACGGCCGACGCGGCGTACGGGGAATTCGCCCGGAACAACGTCGGGGCGATCACGATGACCGAACCCGACACCCTCGCCGAAGTCGTGTACGGCGAAGTGCAGGGCGAGTCGGCAGTCGGCGACTACATCGGCTCACTCGGCGCAGTCGTGATGCCCGACCGAGCAGCCGACGCAGCGGCGTTCGCGGTGGAAGTCGCCGATGCCTTCATGGCGGCAACCGGTCTGCAGGTCATCGTCGCCAAGAACCTGGCCGGTGACCAGGCGATCATCGAGTGGGTCGTGCGCTACGGCACCGCTGCAGCTGTCGACGAGGCCGAGGCGAAGGCATCGGCATCAGCCGACTACGCCGCAGCGCTCGCCAAGAACGTCGGGCTGTTCAGCGCCGGGAATCGGTTGTTCGCTCGACGAGCTGCCTGATTGAGCGCCATCGCCGAACTTGTCCCCGGACGCAAACGAACCCCCTGCATCGCAGGGGGTTCGTTCAGTGTTCAGGCTGTCAATCGGTCAGCGGACCCTGAGGCGCCGCCGGCTGTTGAGACGGGCGATCGCCACGAGTCCGAGGCCGACGAGCAAGAACTGCAGCGCCAGGGTCAGTCCGTCGAGGCCGCCACCCGTTGCAGGCAGCAGCTCGCTGGAGTCAACCGTCACGGAGAATGACGACGCCGCCGAGTTGCCCGCAGCATCGGCAGCCGTGCACGTCACCGTGGTGACGCCGATGCCGAAGTTCGACCCCGAAGCGGGGACGCAGGTCACGGTGACCGAGCCGGAGTTGTCGGTGGCCGTCGGTGTCGGGAACGTCACCGGACCCGCGGCGCCGGACGTAATCGTGTGGGTCACATTGGGCGCTGCAGCGATGACTGGATCCTCGTTGTCGACGACGATCACGTTGAAGACCTGCGTCGTCACGTTGCCAGCGGCATCGGTTGATGTGCAGGTGACGGGGGTCGTCCCGATCGGGAAGAAGGCTCCCGACGGAGGCGTGCACACCAGGCCGCCCGGGAGGACGATCTGGGCCGATTCGCCCTCGGCGAGCAAGCGAGCTGAGAAGTCGCCGCCTGAGGTGCCGGTCGTGGTGCCCTCGTCAGTCGTTGTGACGACGTAGTTGACAACCGCCCCAGCTGCGCCAGGGTCGTTGTTGACCGTGATCGACGGTGGCGTGTTGATCACGGGATTCGTCGTGTCGTAGTTGACCGAATTGTCCGTCGAGGTGGATGCCACGTTGGCCGTGCCATTGGCATCGACAGCGCCGCCGGCTGGCACGGTTGCAGTGACGAGCCCCTCAGCTGTCGGCGTCACCGCGACGGTGAAGGTGTTCACACCGGCCGCAGTGACCGAGGCGACCGTGCCGTTGACAACAGCGACGTCTGCCGCGTCGAAGCCGGTCACGGCCTGGTCGAAGATCACGGTGAAGTTGATCGGTGCCGTGTTCGTCGGGTCGGCTTGACCCGTGGCCTGGTTGATGGTGACGGTCATCTGTGGCGCCACCGTGAGCGACGCCGTGGCCGGATCATCAACCGACAGTCCGGACGAGAACAGATCGCTCGTCGTGTTGTTGTAGACCCCCGCAGCAGCATTGCCGGGAACCGTGACCGTGACGACAAACGTGCACGAGCCGCTCGCCGCGAGGTTGCCGCTGGTGAGCGACAGGAACGACGTCCCAGTGATCGCGGAACCCGCGCCACAGGGAGTCGACGGCAGTGTGGTCGCAACCAGGCCACTCATCATGGCGTCGAGGTTGTCGCTGAACGACAAACCATTGACCGCATTGGCCGAGTCGAGGTTGGTGATCGTGAACGAGAGATCAGCAGTTCCGGTTGGGCTGGTCGGCCCATCGAACGACTTCGTCAACGTCTGGATCCGCACTTCGAGGTCGTCGCTCGCCGGGTCGCCGTTGACGTCGAGCGTGCCGACCTTGCCGCTGGGAGCCGAGGTGGTGTTGGTGTAGGTGTGGGCCGCGAACGGACCGGGCGGGACGGTCAAGGTGAGTGTGACCGTGCACGTGGCACCGCCGGCAAGCGTGCCACCGGAGTAGGCGAACGAGGTGGTCGGGAACGTAGAGCTCGCCATGCCGCCGCACGTGTTGCCGGTCGCGCCCGTTGCCGTGAGGCCGGTGAGCGCGGCGCCGAGGTTGTCGGCGAACACGATGTCGGTGATTGTCTTGGTCGGGCTGAGGTTGGTGAGGTTGAACGCGAGCGTCACCACACCGTTCGGAGCCACCGGATCGTCGGTGAACTCCTTGGTGATCCCGATCAGGGTGGCGTCGATGGTGAGGTCGGCGGTAGCGGGGTCACTGGTGCCCAGGTTGCTCGACACTCCGCTCGTGATGTTGGAGAAGGTCCCCTCTGGCGCTCCGACCGGAATGAGAACGGAGACGTCGAAGGTGCACGTCGTGCCAGCAGCAAGAGAGCCACCGCTGTAGGACAGTGTCGCCGTTCCCGTGAGTGTGCCGTCGCACGTGCCCGTGTCCAATGGACCCGGTGCGCTGATGTCAGGAGTGGCCGGGAGAATGTCGGCGAGACTGTCGGAGAAACCGATCCCCGTCGCGGCCGATGCGCTCTGGTTGTTGAGGGTGAAGCGCAGCGTTGCTGTTTCGCCGGCAATGTAGGGGTTCTCGACGAACTCCTTCGTCAGCACCAAGGCGGCGATCTGCAAGTCGTCGGAGGCCGCGGGCTCAGTCGCTGTCACGCCGAGAACCGTGGCCGTCAGCGTGCTGGTGGTGTTGGTGTGACTTCCTGGTGTTGCTCCGGCGGGAATGGCGAGGGTCACGTCAATCGTGCAGGTGGCGCCGGGCACCATCGTTCCACCGGAGACGGCAATGTTCGTGTTGGTCGAAATGTCGACCGTTGCTCCACAGGTGTTTCCTGCGACCGCGGTGGCCGTGAGCCCGGCGAGTGTGCTGCTGAGGTTGTCAGTGAATGCGATCGATGTCGCATTGCCGGGTGCGGTGTCCGCGTGTTCAAGAGTGAAACGCAGGTTGACCGAGTCGCCCGGGTTGACCGGATCGTCGGTGAACTCCTTGCGGAGTGTCGGCGCAGCGACGACGACGAGGGAGTCGGACGCGGCTGGCCCAACCATCGTGTTGCCACCCACCACGCCGCTGACCTCTTCGGTGTGGTTGACGTAGGTGCCGGCGGCGAAGCCAGCCGGCACGGTCACCACGACGTCGAATGTGCAGGACGCGCCTGCACCCGGTGCAGCGGCGAGTGAGCCGCCCGAGAATGAGAGCGCCTCGCGGTCGGTGTTGAACGCGACGAGTGCGAACGACGACCCTGCACCGCAGGGAGGATCGGGGGTCACGGTCGCAGCAGTGACGGGGAAGGGGAGGAATCCGCTGGTCGGGTCCGGCGGGAAGCCGCCTGAACCGTCGGTCAACTCGTCGGTGAACTCGATGTCTGTCATCGCGCCCGCGGCCGAGGTGTTGGCGATCGTGTAACGGAGCGTCACGGTGTCGCCAGCGCCAACGGGATCACCGATGAACTCAACCGTCAGCGCCGGGTACGAGACGACGAAGAGTGTGTCGCTCGCCGTGTTACCGGTGACGGACGAGCCGCCCACGGTTCCGGTCACGGTGCTCGTCGTGTTGACGAAGGTGCCCGGAGTCGTGCCCGCAGGGATACTGAGGCTGGTGCTGATTGTGCACGATCCTTCGGCGGCAACTGCGCCTCCGGTGAACGTGATCGTTGATGAGGCGAGCCCTGCGACCGATCCACCACAAGTATTCGAGAGCAGCGAATCGAAGACGGCACTGGCGGGCAGCGCATCAGTGAACGCCACCGCGGTGGCGGCATCGGTACGGCTGTTGTTCGAGATGGTGAAGTCGAGCGTGACGGCGCCTCCAGGAGGCACCGGATCGTCGGTGAACTCCTTGGTGATGGCCAGATCGGATCCAGTGACCTCAAGCGCGGCGGTCGCCTTGCCTGCGGTCGTGGAGTCCGCGAGCAGTTCGGTCGAGTTGATCAGCGAACCGACAGCGGAGGTCACCACGTCGACGGTCACCGTGCAGCTCGCGAACGCAGCGAGTGCTGGGAAACCAACGGTGCCATTTGCGTCGAGCGTGACGCTCGAGGAGCCCGGCACTGCGGTGATGACGGGAGGAACAGTTGGAGTACCGCACGTACTTGACGCGTTTGCCGGCGACGCAACGGTCATGCCCGGCGGAAGCGTGTCGGTGAAGTCCAAGTTCGGCACGGCGGATGTATTGGCGGTGTTGTCGATCGTCAAGGTCAAGGTGCTGCGTGCGCCGACCGACACCGAGGAGGGCGAGAAGTCTTTCGTGAAACCAGGAAGTGTGGCGTCGACGGTGAGGTCGTCGGTGGCTGAGCCCGTACCGCCGCCGTTGAAGGTCAAGCCCGTCGACGTGTTGGTGGCAGCGCCAGCCGTCGACGAGGTCACGTCGACCGTGACGAAACATGTCTGGCCGGCACCAATGCCGCCATCAGAGAACGTGATCGTGGCGCCACCGGCAGGAGCGGACAGGGTCGGGCCGACCGCGCCGTTCGGACTGCAGGTGGTCGATGCATTGGTCGGGTCAGCGATGGTCATCCCGGCCGGAAGCGTGTCGGAGAATCCGAGGCCGTCGCGCAGCGCATTGGCCGTGTTGTCGATGGTGAAGGTCAACGTCGAAACGCTGCCCGGCCCGATCGTGTCGGGCGCGAACGTCTTCAGGAAGACCGGAGCCCCGATGGTCTCTCCCGCACTGACAGGTGCCGTTGTTGGTGCGACCAGCACCGTGGCCATCAGGCCCAGGGCTGCAAGCGCCCGTACGCCGTTCTTTCGTCGCTTCGACATGGTGTTGCCCTCCCTCGTCGGCCCGTTCTGACCAGGCCGTTCCGTCCTGCGACCGTACACCACCGGCGCACGCGCCCGAGCGAGTCGAGGCCCGCACCCGCACTTCGTGTGAGGACAAGCTGCGTCCGACGGACCATGTGCTCACACGAAAATGGGGCCGGTGCTCTGTGTGAGGACAAGCTCCGTCCGACGGACCATGTGCTCACACGAACGAGCTCTGCCCGAGAACCGTCGCGTTCACGATTGGTTCACGACGCGTCCCTACGTTCGACAGCATGGCGACGGGTCGACACATCTCTGGGTTCTTTCTCACGGCGACACTGCTCGCGAGTGCGTGCGGAGGAGGAAGCGGCGACGACAGCACCGCCTCGCCCGAGGCCACCGCGGCACCGGCGCCCGTCGACAGCGGCTCAGAAGCTGCAACTGCCGACCTCTCGCTGGTCGAACTCGTGTGGGCCCTTGATGGTGAGCGCGTCGACCCCAACTTCGACTACAGCGAGCCAATCGCCCGTGACCGTTACGACGCCGGCCTCCGTCTCGATGCGATCTTTACAACGACCGGTGACGTCGGCACCATCACTCCCGACCTCTTCCTCCCGGTCACGATCAACGGTGATGAGATCGACGCCGGCTCGACACTCGGGCCCGAGCGGTCACCCACCCGTCCCTTTCGCGGCGACATCACGATTGTCGCGACCGATGAGGGCTTCACCGCCCAGTTTCCGGTCGGTCGACCGCTTTCGCCGATCTCGCTCGTCGACTCCCGCGCACGCGCCCTC
>JAJCXU010000207.1 GCA_029263275.1 Ilumatobacter sp. | reverse complement strand
CATCTCCCAAGTCGGCGGGCCGCTGGCTCCTGTTGCCGGCGTCGGCGGCGCGATTCTGCTCACCTGGGTGGTCTTCCAGATCGGCTTCGTGCTGGCTGACGTGCAGCCCGCCGTCTGGTCCGCGATCCGCCAGCTCCGGCGTGGAGACCGCACGGTGCTGCCCAACTTCATCGGGCGGGTGGCAGTGGCCCTCGTGATCCTCGTGTCGTTCGTCGCCCCCAAGGGCTCAGCCACCGGTGACACGCTGTCGGTCGCGGCGGTCCAGGGCGGTGGCAAGCAAGGCACCAGTGCACTCGAGGTGCCGTCGTCGCTCGTCACGCAACGACACCTTGAAGCCACGGCGACGATCGATGCCGATCGCGACCTCGACTTCGTGCTCTGGCCCGAGAACACGATCGACGTGAACGATCGGCGCAGCACACCCGAGTTCGAGGACTTCTCGACCTCACCGATCCGCGACCTCGTCGCCGCCGAGGCCACCCGACTGGGTGTTCCGATCGCAGTGGGGATCACCGAGGACGTCCGCGTTCCCGACCCCACGGTTCACCGCTATACGAACGCACACGTGGTCGTGATGCCAGACGGCGAACTGGCGAGCCGATACGACAAAGTCCGCCGCGTGCCGTTTGGTGAGTTCGTGCCATTTCGTAGTGTGCTCGAGAAGATCACGAGCGCTGTCGACCAAGTCGGTGAGGCGGTGTCTGGCACCGAGCGCGCGGTCCTTACGTTCGAAATCGAAGGCCAGGCCGAGCCCGTGAAACTTGGCACAGTTATCTCGTGGGAGGTGTTCTTCGGTGGCCGAGCACGGGAGGGCGTCACCGACGGCGCGACGGTCATCATCAACCCGACCAACGGCGCGAGCTACACCGGCACCATCGTGCAGACCCAGCAGGTCGCCTCAAGCCAGCTGCGCGCCATCGAGACGGGCCGGTGGGTCATCCAAGCTGCTCCCACCGGATTCAGTGCGATCATCAACAGCGACGGCGACGTCCTGCAGCGCACGTCGGTCAGCGAACAGCGCGTGCTCTACGCCGATGTCGAGATGCGCACCGGCGACACGTGGTACACGCAGCTCGGCGACGGCCCGATCATCTGGCTGTTCGTGCTCGTGTTCGCCGCGTCGTGGTGGCTCGCCCGCCGCGACCGCACACGTTCCGCGTGAGCACATGGTCCGTCGGACCGAGCTTGTCCTCACACGAAGCGATGGCCTGACTCTCGTGTGCGCACGAGCTTGTCCTCACACGAAGATCGGCGGGCTCGGTGTGTGGGGCGTCCGATCCGTACGGTGAGGCGATGACCGAGCGCCCGACCGAACCCCGCATCGCACCCGTCGACCTCGCCGCTGACGACGTCGACCCCGAGCTCGCCCAACTCCTGTCGAGCGTGCTGACCAGCGACGGCACCCCACTCAACGTCTTCGGAACACTCGGCCAGCACCCCAAGCTCCTCAAGCGCTTCAACCTGCTCGCCGGTTTCCTGCTGAACAAGGGAATCCTTCCGCCACGCGAACGTGAAGTGGTGATTCTTCGAATCGGGTGGAACGCACAGGCGAAGTACGAGTTCGGCCAACACACCGTGATCGGCAAACGCGTCGGCCTGACCGACACGGAGATCGCTGCGCTCACCAAGGCACCCGACGCGCACGCTTGGTCGAGCGACGACGCGGCACTCATCGCACTGTGCGATGAACTCGCCGAGGACGACTGCGTCAGCGACGAGACGTGGGCGCGGTTGGCACAGCGGTGGTCCGACGCCGAGCTCGTCGAACTGCTCGTCGTCGCGGGGATGTACCGGCTGGTCTCCGGTTTCCTCAACAGCGCTGGGGTCCAACTCGAGAACGGTGTCCCCGGCTTCCCAGACTGAACGGCTGGCTGGCTGACTGGGGCACCCATTCGCCGACATCCAGGAGTGGCCATCGCGCCGGCTTTCTGATCGAATGGAGCCATGACCGAGTACGCCCCGCCACTTCGTGACATCCGGTTCGTCTTCGACGAGGTCTGCGACGTGCCCAGCCTCCTCACGCTGGACGACTTCGATCACGTCGAGGCCGACATGGTCTTTGCGGTGCTCGACGAAGTCGGCCGGTTCGCGGCTGAAGTCATCGCCCCGACAAACGTCGACGGCGATCAAATCGGAGCGAAGTGGATCCCCGGTTCCGACACCGACGACGGATGGGCGGCGGTGAGTACGCCCGAGTCGTTCCGTGCGGCCTATTCCAAGCTCGTCGAGTCCGGATTCAATGCGATCCCGTTCGAACCCGACTACGGCGGTGGTGGCTTTCCGTGGCTCGTCGCGCTCGCCGTGCAGGAGATGTTCACGTCGGCGAACATGTCGCTCGCGCTGTGCAATCTGTTGACGCAGGGCGCGATCGACGCCCTCCAACACCACGGCTCCGACGAACAGAAGTCGACGTACCTGCCGAGGATGCTCACCGGTGAGTGGGCGGGCACGATGAACCTGTCCGAGCCGCAGGCCGGCTCAGACGTTGGAGCCGTTGCCACCAAGGCCGAGCCGACTGACCGGGGCGACGGTTCGTACGCGATCACCGGCACGAAGATCTGGATCACCCACGGCGAGCAAGACCTCACCGAGAACATCGTCCACCTCGTGTTGGCCCGCACTCCCGATGCCAAGCCGGGCACGCGCGGCATCTCGATGTTCCTCGTTCCCAAGTTCATGCCGAACGAGGATGGGTCGCTGGGTGAACGCAACGACGTCGAGGTCGTGTCGATCGAGCACAAGCTCGGCATCCACGGTTCGCCCACGTGTGTCCTCGGCTTCGGCGAGAAGCAGGGCGGCGCGATCGGCTGGCTCGTCGGCGACGAATTCACGGGCATGGCAAACATGTTCACGATGATGAACAACGCCCGTCTGTCGGTCGGACTGCAAGGTCTTGCGCTCGCCGAAATGGCGTTCCAGCACAGCCTCGCCTACGCGCACGAGCGGCTGCAGGGCACCGCTCCGGGCGCCGAGCGTGGCGTGCAGAGCCCGATCATCGAGCACCCCGATGTGCGCCGAATGCTGATGACCCAACGGTCGTGGATCGATGCAATGCGGTACTTGATGTACTTCAACGGCGCCACACTCGACCGGTCACGATCGAGCGATCCTGCCGTTGCCGAGTGGTCGACACGCCTCGCTGCACTCCTGATTCCGATGTCGAAGTCGATCGGTGCTGACGTCGGCAACGAACTCACGTCGATCGCACTGCAGATCTTCGGTGGCATGGGCTACGTCGAGGAAACGGGCGCCGCGCAGTACCTGCGCGACATCCGTATCGCCGCCATCTACGAAGGCACCAACGGCATCCAGGGCCAAGACCTCGTGATGCGCAAGCTCGGTGGTGACGACGGCAGCACCGTGAACGAGTTCCTCGCGACGTTCGACGACACCATCGCGGCGCTCACCGCCGACCCGACGATGGCGAAGTTTGCGAGACAGCTCGCGGAGAGCTTCGACGATGCCCGACTCGCCAGCGACTGGCTGAACACCAACGAAGATGTCGTCGACAAGCTCGGCGGTGCCACTCCGTACACGCGACTGCTCGGTACTGCGCTGTGCGGTGCGCTGTCGGGCAAGGCAGCCATCGCCGCGAAGGCGCGCCTCGACGCAGGCGACGTCAGCGACGCGGATCGCTCGTTCTACGAGAGCAAGATCGTGAGCGCCCGATTCTTCGGCGAGCAGATCCTTCCGGCCACGTCCGGACTCGCCGCAGCGGCCATGGCCGGGGCCGGCGACCTGTTCGCCATCGCCGGCGACGACTTCTGACCCATCAGCACACCTGCATCACACTTGGGGTCTGACCCCAAGTGTGATGGGCGGTCTCAGACTTCGAGCATGAGGGTGACGGGGCCGTCGTTGGTGAGGTCGACTTCCATCTCGGTTCGAAACACTCCGGTGGCCACGCTCGCCCCGAAGGATCGCAACTGGTCGACCACGCGATCGACCAGCGGTTCAGCGTGCTCGGGTCGTGCGGCGTCGATCCAGCTCGGTCGTCGACCCTTTCGTGTATCGCCGTAGAGCGTGAACTGGCTGACGACGAGGACCGCGGCCAAGTCGCCAGCTTCGTGGACGTCGGTGAGCGAACGATTCATCACGCCATCGCCGTCGTCGAGAATCCGGAGCCCCCAGATCTTCGCCGCCAGCTTGTCGGCCTGCGCTGTGGTGTCATCGTGAGTCGCCCCAACCAAGACGCAGAGTCCGGGTCCGATCTCGCCGACGATCGCCCACTCGCTGTCCGATGAACGACTCCGCACCTCGGCATGAGTCACCCGCTGCACCAGTCCACGCATCTGCACAGCCTGCCAGGTCGTAGATTCGCGACCATGAGTTCAATCGTGCGACTCGTGTCCCGTTCCGGCGACAGCAACGTGGGGCAGACGACGGAGGGGATCGAACGTGCCCCGGAGAGCGCGTTGGTGACCGTCGACGTCGACCTCGCGCACGGTGGGCGCATCGCACAGATCATGGTCGGCGACGTGCCATTGCTCGTCGACGTGCCCGACCCATCAGACAGCGCCGTCGAGGCCGTGGGCTGGGGCTCCTACCCCATGGCGCCGTGGGCCGGCCGAGTGCGCGGCGGCACGTTTCGGTGGTTTGACGCCGACCACCAGCTGCGACTGAATCAGGACGACAGCGGTGTTGGCGCGGTTGGCCGGCGCCACGCAATGCATGGCACGGTGCTCGACGCGCTGTGGACCGTCGACGAACGAACCGACTCGACCGTCGCAATCAGCTGTGGGCTCGATCAACCGGGCAGCGGCTGGACCTTCGGTGGTGTCGCGCACCAACGCATCGAGGTGCTCGACCATCAACTGCGGTGCGATCTCTCCGTCACCGTCGATTCACACCAGGATCATGCTCCACCATTCCCAGCGGAAATCGGCTGCCATCCGTGGAGGCGCAAGCCCGACTCACTCAGCTTCCACCCCGATGCGATGTACGAGCGCGACCATGTCGGGCTCCCGACCGGCCGATTGGTCGCTCCGTCCAACCCGCCGTGGGACGATTGTTTCGTCAACACTGCGCCAATCACGCTCCACTACGACCGACCTGAGGTGCCGCACCTCACGCTCAGTTCCGACTGTGACCACTGGGTTGTCTATGACCATCCCGACCATGCCACCTGCGTGGAACCACAATCGGGGCCTCCCGATGCGTTCAACGTGCGCCCGCAAATCGTCACCACCACCCATCCCCTCCGACGTACGATGACCGTCGGTTGGTGACCTCGCGGTCACCGAGCGGGAATCTCACCTGAGTACGCCGAAAAAGAGCTGAGAAAAGCGCGAGATCTCCTCCCCCTGGCCATCTGGACAGGTGAGGAGGAGGCACATGCCCCATGACGATCACGACACCCGATGCGCAGTTGGTAGCAGGCCACTTGGCCGGCGACCCGTCCGCGCTCGCCGGGATCTACGATCGCTTCGCGGATTCGCTGTACGACACAGCGACCGCGATGCTGAGCAACCGCGACGACGCGGCGGACGTGATGCAGGACGTGTTCCTCATCGCCGCATCGAAACTCGACCAGCTCCGGGACCCCGAACGGCTCAAGCCCTGGCTCTTTGCGATCCTGCGCAACGAGGTGTATCGACGGACGAAGCAGCGCAAGCGCACCGTGCCCACCGACTTCTCGAACGACGACATGGCCGCCGCGTCGGGGTTCGACATGACTGACGAACGTGGTCTCGACGCGGACACCGAGGCGGTCGAAAGCACCGAGCTTGCTGAGCTCGTGCGCGGCGCGGCCGGCGGGCTTGACGAGCGAGATCAACTCGTGCTTGAACTGTCGGTGCGACAGGGTCTCGAAGGACAAGATTTGGCCGACGCCCTCGGCGTGAGCGCCAACCAGAGCTACACACTCGTCCACCGCATGCGTGAACGTGTCGAGAAGAGCCTCGGGGCGTTCTGCGTCGCGAAGGCCGGCCGCAAGGATTGCGACGACCTCGACTCGATCCTCGGAGCGTGGGACGGCGAGTTCACCGTGCTCATCCGCAAGCGCGTCGCCCGCCACATCGAGCGCTGCGACACCTGCGCGACGAGCCGTCGCAAAGTTGCCCCACTGGCACTGTTCGCTGGCGCTCCAGCGTTCGCTGCCCCCGCCATGCTCCGCGATCGCATCCTCGATGCGGTGCAGCTACAGACCATCGCACTCGGCAACGGCGGCGTGCCGTCGACCCCGTACGAGTTCACCGCCGAGGGCGGGTTCCCCCGCATCGTGTCCGCGGGCAGGAAGCTCGCCGCCTGGATCGCTCCCACGGCTGCAGCG
>JAJCXU010000206.1 GCA_029263275.1 Ilumatobacter sp. | reverse complement strand
GTCACCGCGCCGGCCAACGGCAAGCGCCCCGAGCCGTTGGTCAACATCATCATCGACCCGAACACTGGCGTCGACGCCCTCGTTCGGCACGGCTTGCTCGACGTCGACGAGGCCGCCGCCGACCTCGATCCGGTCGATCCGGTCGATCCTTTGACCCGGAGATGTGCCACCACAACCGGCACGCCGGTCCATCCCGATGTCGCGCTGCAGGCGATGATCCGTGGCAGCGTCCGGCGAGTCATCGTCGATGCACATGATGTAGTCATCAACATGGGTCGCACGCAGCGACTGTTCACCGGCAAGGCCCGCGACGCAGCGCAGCTTCTCGCGGTGCGCTGCGGCCATCGAGGCTGCGACGTACCGGCCGAGTTCTGCGATGTTGATCACGTCGACCAATGGGCGGCCGACGGCGGCCGAACCGATCAGGCCAATGCCCTGCCACTGTGCGGGTCGCATGATCGTTGGAAACATCGACAACGATTGCGAGGCCGACGCGATCGGTCCGGTCGCATCCATCTCGTCAAGCCCGATGGCACCGTCATCAAACCGCTTGGCGCCCGCGACCCCATCTGGGCCCAACGGAACGAATCATCCTCACGACCAGCCGCCTGAGGTGGCGTCAGCCGGCAGCGTTCAGCCAGCACACCCGCCCCGCGAGGGATACGCCGCCGCTGCCGATTTGCGCTCTCGCCTCAGATCGGAAGATCGCCGGTTGCTCGCCGCGTCGAACCCTCGTCGGTGTACGCCGCGATCGTTCGTTGGGCAATGCGCATCTGATGCACTTCGTCGGCGCCATCAGCGAAGCGTGCCCAGCGAGCGTGCTGATACATGTGGGCCAGCGGCGTGTCGGTCGAGTAGCCGAGCGCACCGTGCACTTGGATCGAACGGTCGATGACACGACCGAGCATGTTGGCGACGAAGTGCTTCGACATCGACACCTCCGCTTTGAAATCTTCCTTGCGGTCGATCTTGTACGCCGCGTGGAGCACCATCAACTTGGCTTGGTAGATCTCCATCGAGCTGTCGGCGATCATCCACTGGATGCCCTGCTTCTCGGCGAGCAACGAACCGTGGCTGAACCGGTTCAGCGACCGGTCGACCATCATGTCGAGCGCCGTCTCGGCCTGAGCGATCCACCGCATGCAGTGCGCCAAGCGGGCCGGGCCGAGGCGGTACTGCCCGAGCAGGTGGCCCTGTCCTCGTCCGCCGAGCATTTGGTCGTTGTGGACGCGGAGGTCGGTGATGACGATCTCCGAGTGGCCGGTGCCGCCGTGCATGGTCTCGACTTCGCGCACGTCGTTCCACCCCTCCTGGGGCAGATCGATGATGAACGCTGAGTTGGCCGCCTGCGGAATGTCGGGGTTCTCTTCGGTGCGGCAGACGAGGATCGCGAACTCGGCGCGGCGGGCACCCGAGATGAACCACTTACGACCGTTGATCACCCATTCGTCACCGTCCTGGTACGCCTTGGTCTGGATCAGCGTGGGGTCAGAGCCGGCAACGTCAGGCTCGGTCATCGCGAAACACGAACCGCGCACAGTGCCTGAGCACAACGGCTTCAGGTACTTCTCCTTCTGCTCATCGGTGCCCCAATGCAGCAGCGTGTGCATGTTGCCCTCGTCGGGCGCCTGACAGTTGAAGACCCACGGGCCGTAGTACGACTTGGCTGCCTCGGCCTGCACCATCGCCAATTCGACGTGGCCGAGCCCCATACCGCCCCACTCCGCAGGCATGTGCGGGAGCCAGATACCCGCCTTGAATGCCTCCTTGCGGAGACCGATCAGCGCGGCGAACCGGTCGCGGTCGACGAGCGGCTCGCCGACCTTGTTGCCTTCGGCATCCTTGCCCTCGAGCCGATACTCCTCCGGCTTGATGATGTCTGCGACAAAGGTGCGGACCCGGAGCCGGAGTTCTTCGAGTTCGGGGCTGAGTGAGAAATCGATCGCCATGGCTCACAGCGTGGCAGGTGGGGGCGCTGGGATCAGAGCCGTGCCAGCAACGGGGCCGAGACGGCAAGTACGGTCGTCAATGTGCTGCGCCGCCCCCGTCGTCTTCTCGTACTCGCGCTGACCGGCGCCCTCGCGCTGGCCGCATGCGCATCGGCAAACGACCAGCCAGACGCCATCTCGTCCGACTCGCCGACGACATCGAGCACGGTGGATCAGGTCGAAGTTCCAGCCGACGAACCCGTCACACCATCGCCGACAACCACGGCGTCTGTCCCCGCAACGAGCACCACGCCGACCAGCACCACGTCGGCGAGCACGACATCCGAACCTGCGGCCGCGGAGGCCGCCGCCGTCGAGTCCGATGCGGCACTCGACACGGGCAGCGCAGGCGCGGTTCCTGCAACGGTGACCGACACGGCCGACCGCGTCGGCGAACAACTCGAACTCAGGACACCGGTGTTCGACATCGGCTTCTCGGTCGAAGGCCGCGCCATCGTCGCGGAGCGCATCGGCCCGGCAGGTGGACGCAAGGTGCTGGTCATCGGCGTCATTCACGGCAACGAAGACGCCGGCATCCAGATCGTCAACGAGCTACGCCAACGTGCCATCGACGAGAACGTCGAGCTGTGGCTGATCGAGACGATGAACCCTGACGGGGTGGCCCGCCAAGACCGACACAACAGCAACGAAGTCGACCTGAACCGAAACTTCCCCTACAAGTGGGGCCCGATCGGTGGCCCCGGCAACAGCCAGTATGCGGGAACTGGGCCAGCGAGCGAACCCGAGACGCAGGCGGTCGTGCAATTCATCACACTGCTTCGGCCCGACATCGCCATCTGGTACCACCAGGACGCCAACCTCATCATCCCGAGCACCGGCCGCGACGGTCGCATTCGTGCTCGCTACGCAGAGCTCACCGCACTTGAACTCGCCGACTGCTGCGGTGGCGGCGGGATCTACACGGGCATCGCTGCCACGTGGGCGCGCAACGAACTGAAGAAGGACAGCGACGCCGTGCCGTTCATCGTCGAGCTTCCCGGTGGCGAACTCTCAACAGCACAGGTGGACGCTCACGCCACCGCAGTGCTCACCATCGCCGTCGAAGGCTGACCGCAGTCAGACGAAGGTCGCAAAGGCGTCGAGCGGCTCTCGCTCGCTCTGCACACCGTTGATCGGTGCATCCCAGTCCGCCTTGCCGAGCGCGAGCCCGCAGAAGATGCGCTGCCCTTCGGGGGCGCCGACGAACTCGGTCACTGCCTCTTCGTGGACTGCCCAAGACTCCTGCGCACAGGTGTCGAGCCCTGCCTCCTGGGCGAGCAGCATGAAGGTCTGCAGGAACATCCCCAGGTCGCTCCACTGCGGCGGGCCCATGATGCGGTCGACGAAGCAGAAGATTGCAGAGGGGGCGCCGAAGAAGTCGAGGTTCTTGGCGAATTGCTCGAATCGACCGGCCTTGTCCTCGCGCGTCACGCCGATCGACGCGTACATGTCTTCGCCGATCTTGAAGCGCGATGACCGATAGGGCTCGGGGAGACTCGGCGGATAGATGTCGTACGCCGGCGGCCCGGGCTGGCGTGTCGAGAGGAACTCGCGGAAACGTTCCATCGATGCACCGTTGACGACGTAGATCCGCCAAGGCTGCACGTTCCCACCCGACGGTGACCGCGATGCGGTGCTCAACAACTCGGCAATCGTTTCGTCGCTCACCGGATCAGGGAGAAACGCACGGATCGACTTGCGCCGGGTGACTGCTTCGGTGACATCCATGACGCGAGTCTGGCGAGAGACGGCAGTCGAGGGCGAATCACACAAATTCTGCGAGTTCGTTGGGAACCTGACCCGAGACGCGGCAAAGATGCGGTTGTGCCCATCCCAGACAGCGAACTCATGCAGCTCGCCATCGATGCGGCGTCCGGTGCTCG
>JAJCXU010000205.1 GCA_029263275.1 Ilumatobacter sp. | reverse complement strand
TGCTCGGCGCCAGCGAGGATCAACAGCGACTCGGCGTTTCGGCGCATCCGGGTGGTCAGGTGGTCGATCTCGTACAACGCCTGGAGCGCATTCGGCTCACGTTCATCGCGCTGCAGCTGGTCGAGGTTGCGGAGCAACCGGTTGAGCAGCTTCTGGTTCCGTCGCCCGAGATTCATGAACATGTCACCGACGGAGCGACGGGCAATCGCTTGTTCGCCGGCAAGCTCGAGCGACGTGGCCGACATGGTGTTGAACGCTTCGACCAACTGGCCGATCTCGTCACGGCTGGTCACCTCGATGGGTTCGATCTCCGGAAGGTCTGCATCGGCGTCGTCGCGTAAGGTCGCGACCGCGGCCGGGAGCTGCACGGTGGCGACATCGATGCTCCGCTGCGTCACTCTGCGCAACGGCCTCCGGATCGACACGTACAGCAGATAGATCAAGAGCGCCGCAACGCCGACGAAGAGGGCGGCGAGGGCCATCGTGATGTATGCCGAGCGGACGGCTGTCGACCGGATGGTGTCGACGGTCGCGATCGTCTCAAACGAGAGGCTGCTCCGAGCGCTGCTGATCTGGGTGTCGAGATCGACGAACGCATCTTCGATGCCAGACGCACTGACCGACAACGGTTGGCCGGGCTCCAGCCCGGCCATCAGGGCGCGTGTGGCTTCGACCTCTGCAGCTGCGTCAGAGGATCGGACGTCTGCGAACGCTTCCAACATGTCGTCGGCGCCGAGTTCGTCGACGGCGTCATTCCAGAATTCTGTCGAACGCCCGACTTCTCGACCGGCCGCAAGGACGTCATCGGTGCGCACGCTCGCGGGAAGCGATGCCATCTCGACGTAGATCTGCCGCTCGGTGTCGAGGCGCTCAGCAAGGCGGTCGAACAACTGGAGCGTGGACACGTCGGCGGCGATCCCGCCGTCACGGAACAGGTCGTCGTTGAAGCGGTTGGAGTCTCGGAGGGAATCGGTGAACGCCCCGAACTCCTCGGTGGCCGCAAAGATCGCCAGCGCCTCGGGAGTCATGGCATCGACTCCGCCGTCTCCGTGATCGAAGACATAGCGACCGGTTGCTGCGCCGGAAAGCCGGTACGCACTCGGGCTCGCTGGGATGGCCGAACGAAGCTCATCGACTCGACCCCGAAACTCTGCGACGAGTTGCAGAGTCGCTTCACTCTCGCCGTTCGGGTCGTCGAGCAGTTCGTCAAGCGCACTGTCGACTCGGGCACGCTGTGCGGCCAACACCTCATCGGTGGCGCCGATCTCGTTCAGAGTCTGGATCTCGTCGTCCACGCCATCGATGATTCGCCCGATCTGGTCGACTCGACGTACCTCGTCAGCCTGAGCAGTGAGCGTGTCCGCCTCGGCGAAGTGATCGAGCACTCTCCAGGTCGAGAGACCTGCGATCGCGCTCAGCGGTACCAGCCCGAGCATCGCCAGCTTGACGGGGAGCGTGATCCTGGATGTCATGAGAGGTCCCTCGTGCGGTGGCGAGGCGTCGTGTCAGAAGTTGGTTCGATCATCGGGCACTCCCCGACTCGACGCGGTCGTGGTCGTTGACCTGGTCAGTCGGGGCATCGATCGCGCCGATCACTCGGGCGACAAGATCATCGAGATCGTCGAGATCCTCGAGCGACGAATCGTGTGGCGGCTCAGGTTCGACCGGATCGAGCGCCAAGATCAGGGGTGCGAAGTGAATTTCTTCGTCGTCAACTGTTGACACTGCTGCCTCCTCGGTAGCGAGTTCTTCGGCCGCCGGTTCGGCGCCGGGCTCGGGTGCCGCGACCGCCGACACAGAAGTCGATCGATCGTCGGGCTGCGACTCGATGTCGTCGAGTCGGCGATCGACGTCAGCAGAGAGTTTGGTGATGTGGTCGACGATGTTCGCTGCCTGTGTGTCGAACTTTCGGAGTGAGGCGGTGAGCGACGTCACGGTCGACTCGAGCTGATCGGTTCGCCGGCGTTCTGCGGCGAGTTCGTCCCGGAGGCGATGCATCTCAGCGACGACATCACGGGTGAATCGACTCAGCTCCTGCGTGACGGCCTCAAGAACGTCAGTATTCGTTGGCTCGGTCATGCGCCCTCAACTCCCTCATGTGGACTGCGCCCACAGGAGACATCGGTCAATCGACCAGGGTTCTTGAGCCGTTTCTGCACTCTGCGTCGTGCTGTGACCTCGTAGAGTGGCAGTTGGGATGACAATACTTCGCTGTATCGCCGAGAAGTCAGCGGACTATTGGCCCTCGGGGTTCGTGGTCGGCACGGCGACCGTGGTCGGCACGGTGACCGGGCCCTGACCGTCGCGCTGCAGATCCGACAGTTCTTCGGCAATGAGGCGCACGACGAGTTCGTCGAGAGCGAGCTCCTCGTAGTCGGTCGACGTGATGTCGGTTGATTCGCCAGTGGCGGCACCCGCTGCACCGTTGCTCAAGAACACGAACGGCGCACCCGTCGCCTGCGCCAGCTGACGGAACACTGCTTCGGCCTGATCGTCGCTCTCCGACGAGGCCACCGGGAAGATCTTGATCCCCCGCTCGATCGCGTTCCGAATCGAGGCGGTGTACGGCGTCTCGAGTTGACGATTGATCTGAGGCGGTGCGTCGGCCACGACGAAGATCAACTGGACAGCAGCAGCCGGGTCACGCCAGGCCGGCTTCGCCAGCGCGTCAGCCAAACCCTCATCGAGCGCTTCGGGGTAGTCCCCGCCTCCATCCGCGATCACATCGGCCAGCGCAGCTTGGAACTCGCCGATATCGCCGGTGAAGTCGTAGTTGGCAGTGACAAAGGCGTCGCCCTCGTCCCGATAGAGCGTCATCGCAAAACGGACATCCGGTGCCGGGTCGAGCGCGGCGACACGCTCGGCGACGGTGTCGATGGTCTGCTTCAAACGGTCGATCTCGTCGCCCATCGAACCGGTGGCGTCGAGGAGGAACAGCACATCGAGCGGAACGGGGCTTGCGATGTCGGCGCTCGGCGCCACCATCGTGATGTTCTCCCCCGCCGCGACTGGCACCAGCTCCGCGTCAGCGAAGGCAATGCCGAACTCGGCAACGCCGTCGGTTGGCATCCCATAGAACGCGGGATGGAAACGAACGGTCCCGTCGGCGGTGGTCCGCAACGTGATCAGCTCGTCGCCCGCAGCAACCTCGATCGCAACACCCGGGACGGGCAGGCCGGCATCGTCGACAACGGTGATGATCGAACGTCCGGTTGGGTCGAGATCTCGCGTCGCGATACCGAGCCCGGCAATGCGTTCGAGATACGCGAGAAAGCCCCCAAAATCAGCGTTGTCATCGACACTTCCAGCTCGCAACGGCGTCGTAAGGCCGGGGTCATCGATCGGCGGCTCCTCGATCGGCAGAGGTTCTGCCCCATCGCCGATCCCCCCATCGGGTTCGACGGGCATGGGCGCTTCGACATCCGATTCTGCGAACGACTCCTCGGCGACTTCGCGACCTGTCGGGGCCGCACCGGAGTCAGCTGCCACTGCAACATCGCCGTCGACGGCACCGGAGTCGAGCCACTTCGGCTCGCCATCAATCCAGCCACCTTCGCCGGGAGCGTCGCCGATGGGCACGGTGGTCGTGACATCGGTCGGCGTCGATGTCACCGCAGGCGAGGCCGCCGGCCCCGGATCGTCGCTGCCGCATGCAGCTGCCAGCAAGGTAAGGCCGGCAACCGCCGCGACGAATCGGTGAAGCTGTGTTCGCTGCGTCATGCCTACTTGGACGTCGGCAACGAGGACTTGGTTCCCGTCAGTCGAGAAGTTCCTTGAGCTGCTCGATCATTGCGGTCGAGTCAGCGCCGACCGGGTTGACCGACAGGTGTGTCACGCCCGCTTCCTTATAGGCCGCAATGCGCTCCTTCACGTAGCTGGCGGGCCCAACAAGGTTGGTGTTGGCCAGCATGTCGGCAGGAACGAGCGACGCCGCCTTGGCCTTTTCGCCGGACAGGTAGTTGTCCTGAATGGCGATGGCCTCATCGACGTAGCCGTACTTCTGCATGATCGTGTTGTAGAAGTTCTTGTCGCGGGAACCCATGCCACCGACGTAGAGGGCCACGCTCGGTCGAGCCATATCGAGGATCGCGTTGGCTTTGTCGCCCACCAGATCCTCGCCGATGGCGACCATGCCGCCAGCCGAGATCTGGACAGGACCCAGCGACGGGTCACGCTTGGCGGTGCCCTTCTTGAGCTCCTCGCCCCACACGTTGTGGAACTTCTCCGGATCGAAGAAGATCGGCAGCCAACCGTCGGCATGCTCGGCCGTGGCCGTGACCGACAGACCCATCAGGCTGGCCCAGAAGATCGGGACGTGCTCGCGCACAGGATGGTTGATCAGCTTCAGCGGCTTGCCCAGGCCCGTGCCCTGGCCGTCCGGCAGCGGCACCTGCACGGTGGGGCCGTCGTAGATGACCTTCTCGCGCTTGGTGACCATGCGGCACACGTTGATGTAGTCACGAATGCGCGGCATCGGCTTCTCGTAGGGAACGCCGTGGAACCCTTCGACA
>JAJCXU010000204.1 GCA_029263275.1 Ilumatobacter sp. | reverse complement strand
CTCGATCCGGTGACGACATCACCGCAACCGGCACGCTCACCAACACCAGCGACAGCACCTCCTCGTACACCGTCCGGGTCTACTTCGTACGTCCAGGCACTGACAATCCACGGCGACAAGCCAACGTCATCATCAATGACGTCGCACCGGGCGACACCGAAACGTTCGAGGCAACTCGCAGTGTCGGCGATCTCGACCTCGACTGCATCGTCGGAGCCGTCCGCGGGCCGCTCCCCTACGGCGTCGACCCCGGCACCTGACCGACTAGCCCTCGGCGCGGCACGCCCAGCCGCCATCGTCCTGGCGCGTCAACGAGGCAACCGTTTCGTCGAGGCCGTTGTCGACCGCCTGGCGGTATTCGTCAGCCAGTTCTGCGAACTGGGCGCGGCGCACACTGGTCTCGGTCACATGGATCACTTCGTCGTTCAGCAGGCCCCAGAACGACTCGGTCTCAGACATTCCCAGCAACAAGAGCAACGGCGGTGCATCGTCGGGGATTTCATCGGCAGGCACCGCAGCTTCGGCGCGTTGACACAGCGGCTGCGACATGTCGTTGCGTCGATCTTCGTCTCCGCCACAGCTGCTCGCTGTCACCGCGACCACAGCGATCAGTGCTGCTGCCAGTGACCTTGCCGCTCGCGTCATCATGGGTTGAACGGTACCGACTGGGCGTCGCCGACGCTGGTGGCGGACACCCACGCGTCGTACAGACCCGCATAGGTTCCCCCACGCTGCACCAAGTCATCGTGATGGCCGTCTTCGACGAGCACGCCATCGGCGAGTACCAAAACCCGGTCGGCGCGCGCCGCCGTGGAGAGTCGGTGCGCAATGGCAATCGTGGTGCGCGTCGACGCAAGCACATCGAGCGCACGAGCGGTCCGTACTTCAGTTAGCGCGTCGACGCTGGACGTCGCTTCGTCGAGGATCAGCACGTCGGGGTCCGCTAACCCGGCGCGCAGCAATGCAACCAGTTGGCGCTCACCGGCACTCAGTTGGCTGCCGCGTTCGCCCACGCGAGTGTCCAACCCCTCGCTCAAGGTGGCGACCCAATCACCGACGTCGAGGTCCCTCACGATGGTCTCCACGTCGGCCCGACTGGCGCCCGAGCGGGCGAAGGCAACATTGCGTTCGACGGTGTCGTCGAACAGGAACGGCTCCTGAGACACCACGACCAGCCGCGAACGCAGGTCAACGCGCGCGACGTCGACCAGCGGGACACCGCCGACGGCGATCGTGCCACTCGTCGGGTCGGCAAACCGTGCAATCAACCTGCCCAGAGTGGTCTTGCCCGATCCGGTTGAGCCGACCATGGCCACCTGTTGTCCGGCGGGAATCACCACCGAGATGTCGCGCAGCACCAGCACCCCGCCACCTGCGTTCGGGTCGATGTGCTCGCCGAGGCGTACGGGATACGAGAAATCGACGTGTTCGATGGCGATGTCGAGGCGACCGAGCGGAAGCGGCGTCGGTTCGTCCGGTTCGGTGGGAGTGATCGGCATATCGAGGACGGACAACACGCGATGCAATCCGGCGACCGCAGTTTGGGTTTGATCAATGATCTCGGTGAACTCGGCGATCGGTTCCAGAAAGCGATACGTCAGGAACACGAAGCTGACCAAGGCGCCCGCGGTGAGCCCTTCGGCCGGGCCACGCCACACACCGACGCCAATCACCGCTGACACGGTGAACACGGCGAAGATCTCGCCCGATGGGAACAGAAATGCCCCGTACAGGGCGGCCCGAATCTGGTCACGCGCCTTACGTTCGGTGGTCTCTTCCACGACCTCGGCCAGCATCGGGCCAGCCCCGTACGCTCGAATCGCCGGCGCCCCTGAGACGACTTCGGCAATGGCCCCGAGCATGACTCCGTTGCTCTCGCGCGCCCGGCCATGTGCGATCACGAGCCGCTTCTGGACTGCGCGCAGGACCAAGGCAAGCGGGAACGAGATCGCGAAGGCAATGAGCGCCAACAGCCAGTCGTAGGCCAGCATCGCGATCCCGACGATGACCATGAGCGTGCTGCTCCGCATCCATGCCATGCCACCCCATTGGAAGAACTGCGCCAGCGTTTCGATGTCGGACGTGACACGGGCGACCAATCCGCCACGGCGTTCCTCGTTGTGGTCAGCAAGGCTGAGATGGTTGATGTGGCTGATCAGTTTCGAGCGCAGGTCGTACAGTGCCCGTTCGCTCCGTTCACCCAGGCGAACCTGCGCCTGGCGCAGTGCCATGGCAGCGACGCAGACGGCGGCCGTCGCGATCAGTGCCAACTGCACGACCAATCCGACGCGAACGTCCTCACGACCAACGATCCCTTTGTCGATCGCCTGTTGAATCAGAATGGGGACGACGATCCGACCACCGGAGCCGACTGCCGCCAAGGCGAACGTGAGGCCGAGACCATCGCGCAGCACGGGGGCCGCCTCGAGCCCGCGTCGAATGGTCGTGAGCGCCGGGTCGGTGTTGCCGGTCCCGAATGTCGGTGTTCCTGGCTCGGGCTCTGTCATGTGAGACCTGCCCGATCTGCCTCGAACGCTTCGACAAGCTCGCGGTATT